>JAHBUW010000014.1 GCA_019637875.1 Pseudobdellovibrionaceae bacterium
CGCGATTCGAGCCGGGCGGCAAGGCTTTCAGCGTCGTCATGGCGCTCGGGGCTTCGGCGAAGCTTTTGCGCGAGACGGGCATCCAGAACGTCGAGCGGGAAGCCGAACGTTTGACCCGACAACTCCAAGAAGGCCTGGAGGCACGGCGATACGTGGTCGCCTCTCCGCACGGTGAAAAATTCCGGGGCGCGATTCTCAATTTCGTTTCCGGTCCTGGCGCCAAACTGCGCGAGCTCGCAGAGATCGAAAAGACCTTCGTCACGGCCAAGGTCGCCTACGCGAAGCGCCCTCCGGGGATCCGGCTTTCGCTGCATGCGATGATGCAAGATGAGGACGTCGCGCGGGTCTTGGCGCTACTCTAAGCGGCTTTTTTGCCGCCGCTGCCGCCGCCACGCTTAAAGCTGCCGATCATCTCGTTCAGGTAAACTTGCGCGCGGTAGCGCTTCACCTGCGAGGCCGAGTCTTTGCGGAGGTGCATATGGGTCACCCCTTTGTTGCGCAGTCGTCCGCGCTGCGCCCCGAAGAGCTTGCGGCCTTGGGGCGTGTACAAGAGGTATTTTTTGTTTGAAGGAAGATAGATGTAGAGGTCGAACTCGACCGGTACGTCGTCGTGCAGTTCGTCGATGCCGAGCTTCAGCATGTTTTCCGCGACGGACTGCTCCAGCTTCGTTTCGGTCTCTTTCGAGGGGAAGAAAGCCATCGCGATCTCGTTCGTGCCGTGCACGGACTTGCGCAAGAAATTCGCCTGCGCGATCGCCCACTCTTCGAAGTCGACCTGCTCCAGTTTCAAATTCATGCCGTTGTCATCGTCGATTTTTTCACCGTTCGCGCGCAAGAAACTGAAAAGGCGATCCTGAACGCTTTTCAGGAACTCGTCGTCGATCTTTCGGTCCGCGCCGAGTGCGGCCACCAAGTATCCCGAAAAACGCGGCGAAGAGATGGTGATGCACGCCACATTCGTCGCGGACGTCACTTCTTCGAAGTTCGGATCGCCCTCCGTGATGAGGACGCTTTGTTCGAGTGCCTCCTGAGTGCCTTTGACAATCAACGACTCGCGATCCGGATAGTTCGCGGGATCCTGTTTGTAAGTGGGTTGTTTGCGAGCCTTGCGGGCGATGGGCCCGTGTTCCATGATCGGACCGTCTTTGCGTTTGCGCGACGAGCCTTTCTCTGAAGTGGAGTCTTCGGAGTTGGTGGCGCCCGGAGTGACGGCGGATCCCATCGTGTCCCAGCTGCTCGCGTAGGGATTGTTGGAGTCGTCGTCGAGCTCGGGGTTTGCGGCATTTGCCGCCGGGTCGCCCCCGGAGCCGCCGACTTGACCGTCGGAATTCGCTCCGACAGCGATGGCAGGTCCGGCCGCGCTCGGCGCAGAGCCCGCGATGAAGCCCGCTTCATCTGGCGATTCGTCGCCATTGGCGAGTCGCGCCAGCATTTCACGCGCCGAATTGAACCCCTCTCCGGTGACGGAGGTCGTACCGCTATTCGACTCTGGCATATAGGTCCCGTTTTCGATCGCGCGCTGGCGGTCGAGTTCTTTTTTCTCTTCGTCTTTTTTGATCTTCAAGATCGTGCGTTCGATCGCGGGTCCCGAGACGGGCGGAAAGACGTTATATTCCAGTCCCATCTCCTGAAGAATCGCCATGGAGGCATTCGTCGACGCTTCGACGAAACCGATGACCTTCACCGGAAAAGCCTGGCCGATGAGTTTGGGCAGGACGCGGGCCTTGCGGTTGGGATGATCCGCCGCGATCAATACGAACTCGGGTTGCTTTTGAATGACGGCGGCGATCGCGTCGCGCAAGTTCGTGGTCGTGATGATTTGCCACTGGCGATTGCGCAGGAACTGTTCGGCCTGCTTCAGTGCCTGTGGTTTCGCCTTTAATATGACCACCTTATAACTCATTCATCACTCACTCGTTGAGAAGAGATGCGTTCGCCTTTTTCTTGGGCAAACATAGGCCCCTCTACTTATCGGTCCAGGGGCGAAATGACACAATAGGACTTCCGTCGAGCTGCACGCTGCAGAAGGGGGAGGGAAGCTGACGTCTCAGAATGGGGCTTGTTAAGCTCAAAGGAGTCAGACTAGAAGGGCCACCACCGTGAAAGACTCCCACTCTCACTCGAATAAATCGCTGCTCGCCTTGTCCATCGGCGCCCTCGGGGTCGTCTATGGAGATATTGGGACGAGCCCCCTGTACGCGCTCCGTGAATCGTTTCAGCACAATAAATTTCTGGAGCTGACTCCGGACAACATCCTTGGGATCTGCTCGCTGATCTTCTGGACGATCGTGCTGGTCATCAACCTGAAGTACATGTGGTTCATTCTGCGCGCGGACAACAAGGGCGAAGGCGGAATCCTGTCGCTGATGGCGCTCGCCACGGCCTACGGGCGCGAGGATTCCAAACGTCGCATCTTACTTTTGATCGTGGGGCTTTTCGGCTCGGCGCTGCTGTACGGAGACGGCGTCATCACGCCCGCGATCTCGGTTCTTTCCGCCGTCGAGGGGATCAAGATCGTGACGCCGGTCTTTGAGCCTTACATTTTGCCGATCACCATGACGCTCTTAGCGGGGCTTTTCTTCATTCAGCGGATCGGCACCGGAAGTATCGGTAAAGTCTTCGGTCCCGTCGTGTTGCTATGGTTCTCCTCCATCGCGGCTTTGGGGGCCGCGGGCATCGTCGAAAATCCCGAGATCCTGCGCTCGCTCAGTCCGCATTACGCCGTGAACTTTTTCTTGAATAACGGTCTTCATTCGATGCTGGTTCTAGGATCCGTCTTCCTGGTGGTCACCGGCGGCGAGGCCCTCTACGCCGATATGGGGCACTTCGGTAAGCGGCCCATCCGTGCGGCTTGGGTCGCGATCGTTTTTCCCTGTTTGGTTTTGAACTATATGGGGCAAGGCGCGCTATTGCTACGCAATCCCGCCGGGATCGAGAACCCATTTTACTTCCTGGTCCCGGAATCGCTGCGCATCCCGATGGTGATCTTGGCGACCCTGACGACGATCATCGCTTCGCAGGCGTTGATCACCGGGATCTTTTCGCTCACGCGCCAGGCGGTGCAGTTGGGATTCGCGCCCCGTTTGCGAATCATCCATACGTCGTCACGCGAAATCGGTCAGATCTATATTCCGACCGTGAACTGGATCCTGATGGCCGGGGTCATGTGGGTCGTGTTCTCGTTTAAAACGTCGAGCTCGCTTGCGTCGGCCTACGGAATCGCGGTGACGGCGACGATGGTGGTGACGACCTTCCTGGCCTTCGTGGTCGCGCGCAAACTCTGGAATTGGCCGTTGTCGCGGGCGCTCGCGCTTTTCGGGTTCTTCCTGATGATCGATTTGGCTTTCTTCGGTTCGAACCTGATCAAAATCGCCGACGGCGGCTGGGTGCCGCTCGTGATCGCGGCGTTCGTCTATCTGCTGATGTCGACGTGGAAGAAGGGACGCCGCATTTTGGCGGAACATCTGAAAGCGCGCTCGGTTTCGGTGGAAGATTTCTTGGTTCGTATTAAACAAGCGCCGCCCGTGCGCGTTCCGGGGACCGCGGTTTATATGAGCGGCGATGCGTGGGGCGTGCCCGTGCCGCTGCTGCACAACTTGAAGCACAACAAGGTTTTGCATGAGCGCGTGGTGCTTTTGACGATCCGTACGGTCGAAGTGCCGAGTGTGAATAAAAAAGAACGTGTCCGCATCGACTCGATGGGGCCGAATTTTTACCGGATCATTGCGAACTACGGTTTTATGGAAACGCCCAAGATCAAACACATCCTCGAAGCGTGCCGCGAGCAGGGGATTCACATCTCTTTGCAGGATACGACCTTCGTTTTGGGTCGTGAAACGATCTTGCCGACGGGTGATCCGAACATGGCGGTCTGGCGCGAAAAAATCTTCGCGCTGATGGCACGCAATGCCGAGCGGCCCACCGCGTACTTCAAGATTCCGCCGAACCAGGTGATCGAAGTCGGCATTCAAGTCGAGATTTAAGCCCCGTCGCGGGGCTTAAGCTTTCAGGAAGCGTCGGATGTCGTCGGCCTTGGCCAGACCGTCGGCATAGCCGAACTCGATCAGTTTTTTACAGAAGTCCGGATCGAAAAGCAGATAAGAGATCAGCTCCGAAGCGTCTTCGAGCGGGCCCAGTCCCTTCAGCAGGTAGCGGATGATGCGCGGAAGCCGCGAGCTCATGTGGTGGGCGTGGTGGCCGATGTCTTCGGTCGGGTAAACCCAGCTGACGTCCATCGGGCGGAAGTTCAGATTTTCGATCGCGTCCGTGGGAACTTTCTCCAAGAACTGATTGATCTTCAAAAGACGTTCGACGTCGACCTCGATCCCGTCCAGAAGCACCGAGTTCATGACCATGTTCACGACCCGCGCCACGCTGGGAACTTTGTCTTCACGCTGACCGCGCGCGCTGTCGGCGGTCCAACCCATCTTGCGTACGCCGATGACGAAGACCGAGCTCGCGCCCAGATGAATCGCGGGGCTGAGCGGAGCGTGGGAGCGCACGCAGCCATCACCGTAATAGGCGTCGGCGACTTTGATCGGCGGGAAAAGCAGCGGGATGGCGGACGACGCCATGACGTGCTCCGAGCGAATCTGCGTCTTCAGGGAGTAGCGGCGGTTGCGCTGCCAGTCGGGAAGGCCTTCACCGCCTTGCACGAAGGTGACGGTGTGGGAATTGCGATAGTCCATGGCGGAAAGCGCCAGCGCGCGCAGGTGACCTGACTCGACCAACGCGTCGACGCGATCCCAATCCATATTGCGATCAATCAAGGCGCGTAGCGGAGCCGTATCGAGCAGCGACTTGCCTGAGGCGCCCGTGAGCGCCCCCAAAGACAGCTCACCCATCCATTTGAAGCCGATCTTACCCATCGACATGATGTCGGTATGGAAGACCTGCTCGGGCGTCAGCTGCGACCATAGGCTTTCCAGAAACCGGACCTGTTTCGGAAAACGATCCACGCCCCAGCTCAGGCAGGCGGCGTTGATGGCCCCCGCGCTGATCCCGGTGATGATTTGGAAAGGAGCTTCGATTTTGAGTTCTTCAGAGATTTCCGCGACGGCCTTAAGGACGCCGACTTGATACGCGCCACGCGCGCCGCCGCCAGAGAGAACGAGTGCCTTCATCCCTTGATCTTAACGAAAGGTCGGGGTCTTTGGGTACGCGCAAGGCCGAAAGCTAGACTTCGAAAACACCAAAAAAAAAGACCGGGCCTTACGGCGCCGGTCTTTCGGTGTTCGTACGATTCAAGGTCCGCGCAAAGGCTTACTTGGTCGCAACGATTTTCAAGCTGAGGTCGATGTCATTCGCGATGACCTTGTCGCCCAGGCCTTTGAAGAACTTGTCCGAAGCGTAGCGGACATCCCACTTCGAGCGGTCGATCTTCAGGGTGCCGGTCGCTTCCGCTTTTCCGTCCGCGCCGAGAGTCGCCACGATCGGGAAGGTCACGGGATGAGTCTTACCCTTCAGGGTGAAATCGCCAGTCAGCTCATGCGTCGCTTCGCCCGCTTTCGGAGCGGTGAGGGTTTTCGCGCTGGTGATTTTGAATGTTGCGGTCGGGAACTTCGCGACGTCGAAGAAGTCGGGCGATTTCAAGTGACCTTCGAGTTTGCCTTTGTCGCCGGGGCTGGCGGCGAGGTCCTTGTTGTTGATCGAATTCATGTCGATGACGATTTCGCCACCGGTGATGTTTTTGTCGGCGACGTTGATCGTGCCCGACTTGATCGCGACGGTGCCGTTGTGTGCCGACTCAACCAAAACTTTTTTACCGGTCCAGCCCACTTCCGAAGCGGCCGTGTCGACCTTCAAAGTGGTGGCGGCGCCCGCGGCTGCGGCGGCCGACGACGGAGCGGCCTTGGGGTCTTTTTTCGCTTGAGCGGTCAACGCCAAGCTACCGGTGAAAGCCAAGACGAGAGCTGCGGTCGTAAAATGAATGCGCATACAGAAGACTCCTTTTCTCCTCAAACGGGAGTGTTGAGGGGATCGAGTCTGTCCACACTTGCAGAGGATGTCACGGCGGGATGCGCCGGGGCATGAGGCTCCCCCAAAAAGAAGACCGGAGACTTGCGTCTCCGGTCTTAAGCCAAGCTCTGACTTGCCTTTTTGCTTCTACTCTTGCTCGGCCTGCACGCCGTCATTCGATTCGGGGAATGCCTCTTCGGTCGTCGGCCGCGGCATGTCCGTCCGCGGCGGGCCTTTCGGCTCGACCGACTCCAGATCCGCATACTCCGCCTTCACCGTGAGGGGAAGATCCAGCAGGAACTGCGTCTCGATGGGCTTTAAATCCAGATCGAAAACAAGCTTCAAAAGTTCCTCGACCCGCGCGACGAAATGGATTTCCATCTCGCTGACGACATCCTGCGGAATCTCGCGCAGATCGCGGCGATTGCGTTCGGGAAGGACCACGGTCCGGATCCCCGCACGGTGCGCGGCGATGACCTTTTCCTTGATCCCGCCCACGGGGGTGATCGCTCCGCGCAGCGTGATTTCTCCGGTCATGGCGAGCTTCGAAGAAACCGGACGTCCGGTGAGGAGCGAAATCATGCTCGACAGGATCGATACGCCCGCCGAAGGCCCATCTTTCGGAGTGGCGCCGGCCGGCACGTGCAAGTGCAGATCGTACTTTCGCCATTCCAAATTCAATCCTAGATCTTTCAAGTGACTGCGGATCAGGCTCTGCGCGATTTGCGCGGACTCGCGCATCACGTCGCCCAATTTTCCGGTCAAAATCAGATCGCCCCGGCCGGGCATCGCCGTGGTCTCGACGAAAAGGATGTCGCCTCCCACCGGGGTCCACGCCAGTCCCGTCACCACGCCGGGCGGATTGGCTTCCAGCGCCTCTTCCGTCAGGTAGCGGTCGGGTCCCAGAATCTCTTCGATGTCGAAGGACTTGATGCGGACCGGGTCGGTTTCGTTCTTCTCGATTTTCGCGACGACCTTCTCGCTGACCCCGCGCAAAACGGCGGCGACTTTGCGATCCAATTCGCGCACGCCCGCCTCGCGGGTGTAGGACGAGATCAGCCGCGTGAGCGCGTCGTCTTCCAGGATCGCGGTACCGGGTTTGAAGCCCTGCTCCTCCATTTGTTTCGGAATCAAATGGTTCTTCGCGATATGGAATTTCTCGGCCAGGGTGTAGCCGGTCATGTCGATGATTTCCATGCGGTCGAGGAGCGGGGCGGGAATCCCGTCCAGCTGGTTCGCGGTCGCGATGAACATCACCTTCGACAGATCGAAGGGCACTTCCAGGTAATGGTCCGTGAAGTTCGCGTTCTGTTCCGGATCCAGAACTTCCAGCAGGGCCGCCGCGGGATCTCCTTGATATCCGCGTCCCATCTTGTCGATTTCATCGAGCAAAAAGACGGGGTTGTTCTCTTGCACGCGTTTCAGTCCCGCGATCACGCGACCGGGTAGCGCCCCGACGTACGTCCGACGGTGCCCGCGGATCTCGGCATCGTCACGCACGCCGCCGACACTCACGCGGATGAACTTGCGGCCGAGGGCTTTCGCGATTGAGCTGGCGAGCGACGTCTTCCCGATCCCGGGAGGGCCCAGGAAAAGCAGGATCGATCCCTTCGCGTTCTTTCTCAGTTTCATGACGGCCAGCTGCTGCACGATCCGTTTCTTGACTTGCTCCATGCCGTAGTGATCCGCGTCCAGGATCCGGCGCGCGGCCTCGAGGTCGATGTCGGTCTCGACCGCCGATTTTGACCAGGGGAGCGCGGCGATCAGCTCAAGGTAATTGCGAATGACGTGGCTTTCCGGCGATTGGGGGCCGATCTCGGTCAAGCGACGCAGTTCGCTTTCCGCGACCTTGCGCACTTCGTCCGGCAGTCCCGCTTCGTCGAATTTTTTCTGCATCTTCTCTTCGAAGGTGCCGTCCTCGCTTGAACCATCGAGCTCTTCGCGAATGGCTTTCATATGTTCGCGCAAGATGCTTTGGCGCTGCTGTTGTCCCAGTTTTTGACTGAGCTTATTGCGGATTTCCGCTTGCAGTTCGAGGCTTTCCTTGAAGGACTTCATCAAATTCAACAGATGGAGGGCGCGCTCGCGCAGATTCGTCATCTCGAGAATTTTCTGTTTCTCTTTCAGATCGACGTCGATGTTACCGGCGCAAAGCGCGGTCAAATAAGACAGATCGTCGATGCCGTTCAGCATCTCGTTCAATTGATCGGTGTTTCCGGGCAGGACCTTCAGGATGTCTTTCCCCAGCTGACGAAGAGAATCCAGCAGGGCCTTTTCGGTCTGTTCGTTCATGTCGTTGACGTCGTCGAGCTGCTGGCCGAAAGCCTCGAGGAAATTCTCGCTCTCGAGCAGCTTAAGGTCTTCCAGGCGCACGCGCGCGAAGCCGCGTAAGACGACCTGGTAGCCGTTCTCGGGTTTGCCTTTCAAAGAGTCGATGCGGCAGAGCGTGCCGACGGTATGGACGCCGTCCGCGCCGATGGGTTTTTCCGCCGGGATGGCGTCGTCTTGGGGAATTTGTTGCGTGGTGATGATCCAGAAGCCTCTTTTTTCCGCTTCCTTCAGAGCGCTCACGCTGCGCTCGCGTCCCACTTTCACGACCTGAGTCAGGCCGGGAAATAAAACCGCGTTTCTCAAGGGTAGTACGGGAAGTCGTCCGTGCATTGAAGTCATTCGTTGTCCTCCGTCCCAGTTCAAGTGGGATTTCGGTGAATATGGGTGCGACTCGGAATGCGTCAAGGGGGCCCGGCGCAAACGCGACCGATGCGAGTTCCGCTTCCATTGCCCCAATCGAAGTGCATTATCAGAATTATTGATGTCTCGCGAAACTCACCGACAAAGAGGTGACGGGCGGCAGCGGAATTGTCACAATCTTCCCATATGATGCACATTATCGATCTCATCTTGCATGTCGACCTTCATCTGAAAGAGTGGCTCGCGCTCTACGGAATTTGGATTTACGTTATTTTGTTCGTCATCATTTTCGCCGAGACGGGTTTGGTCGTTACGCCGTTTTTGCCGGGGGATTCGCTTCTGTTCGCGGCGGGTGCGCTGACCGCGCTCGGCGATGACGGGATGAATATTTGGTTGCTGGGCGGTCTGCTGATGGCCGCGGCGATCATCGGGGATCAACTTAACTACACGATCGGAAATCGTTTCGGGCAGTGGCTCCTGACCGGACATCTGCGACGTTGGGTGAAGGTGGACCACATCCGCCAAACCGAAATGTTCATGGCGAAGTATGGCGCCTCCGCGATCGTGCTGGCGCGTTTCGCGCCCATTGTCCGAACCTTCGCGCCGTTCGTGGCGGGGATCGGCAACATGAACCGTCGGCGTTTCCTGATGTTCAACGTCATCGGCGCCATTTTGTGGGTGCAGATCTTCCTATGGTTGGGACACCTTTTCGGAAATCTGCCGGTCGTGCAGAAAAATTTCTCGCTCGTCATCGCGGGCATCATCGCCGTGTCGCTGATCCCGCTCGCGGTCGGTTGGTGGAAGGCCCGTAATGAAGCCACGGCCGAGGCGAAGGCGCCGCAGCCGGTGGACGCGGCGGGGCCGCGATGAACGCGTGGATCCGCCGGCAAGTCCTGCGGATGGAGGCATACGCGGATCGTCCGTGGTACCCCTTCTTGATCGGTCTGCTCGCGGGGCTTGATAACCTCATCGTCGTGGTGCCGACCGACGGTATTTTGATCTCGAGTATTCTGCTGCAGCCGAAGCGCTGGTTGCGTATGTCTTTCGCCATCACTTTGGGATCGAGTCTTGGGGGCTTGGTCTTGGCCTGGCTGGTTCAGCATCACGGTTTGCCGTTGATCGAAACCTATTACCCGTCGCTTTTGACGACCAAGTCTTGGGTTTGGACCGAATACCTCTTCGATAACTACGGATTGATCGTCCTGTTCGCGGTGGCGGCGACCCCGATCATGCAGCATCCGGCGATCGTTTTGACCGCCCTCAGCGGCACGAGTCTGCTGTCGCTCTTTATGGTCATGATCGCGGGGCGAGCGCTCAAGTATCTTTTCCTCGGGTACATCAGCGCGAAGATGCCGGCGCTCTTGGGACGCCTGTGGGGCGTCCGCAAAGAGCTCGAGGAGGTCGGGATCGAGGCCAAACCGAACGAGATTCCCGATCCCCCCACGGTCCTTCGTTAACCCCTCAGTTGTTGATCGGACGGGGACATTTTTGCGCGCCTCGTTTCAGAGTGAGACGGCGCCCGCGATCTAGTGGACGGGAGCGTGAACGCGCTTTGCACCGCCAGAGAGGCATGAAACCTCTTCTTGTTATTTTCATCGTCCTGCTCGGTACGCTCAAGCTTCAAGCCCAAGATGTGAACTACGACGTCGCCGAAAGCGACACCCGCGGGATCGACCTGACCGTCTACGGCCCCAGCCGCGCCGACCGCATCCGCACGCTGCTGCGGACACCGAATGAAAGCTACGGACCGAACTGCTGGAACGCGGCCCTGCAGGTGTCGGGCGTCATCGATTCCACGCCCCGTTACGTCTCGGGCGCGGAGTTCTGGCACTGGATGAACTCGCCATTCTGCGCGCCGGTCGGGCGGGATGAGCCGCTTCGCTACGGCGACATCGGTTCGGTGTTCAGCGCCGGGCAAGGCCACTACCACAGTTTCATGCGCGTGAACGACAACGTCATTTTTCAAAAAGCGGGACCCGAGGTCCATCAGAAGTGGGAGTACACGAAGCACGAAAAGATCGTGTTCCCGCAGTTCTTCAATGAAGCGCAAAAATGCAAAGGCAACGAAGCCAAACAACAAGGGAAAGACTGCGAGCTCGGCATCGTCTACCACCGCTGCGACGCGGTTCCGAACGACTTTTACTCGAAGCACGGCGAGCTTCGCGGCGCGGAAGCTGAAATCAAAAAACAAGAGGCGATCATCGCGAAATGGATGAAGCACCGGCGGCCCGCGGACCGTCCCGCTTTCGAAGCGGCGATGTTCAAGATGAAAAACGTGATGGACCGGTTGGGCAAACAGACGTTTACGGGCGAAAAAGAGTTCGCCCGTAGGTCTCTTCATCTGCGCGCGGCCGCGAATCTCGTGACGGACATCTATCAAGACGATGAGAAGAAGAGCCTGAAGCTCCTTCAGGTCCAAGACGAGGCGGTCGCCTTCTTCCAGGCCCAAGAGCGTCGGACCGCTTACGCGTCGGTGGATCGCACCACGTGGCGCACCTTCGCTTGGCCGAACAGGCCGAGCCAAGAGTCCGGAAACCAAACGCGGGCGAAATCTCTCACTCAAGGTCTCGACATGATCCCCGGCTATGAAACTCCGTCGATCCGCGAACTCCTAGAAGGAAAGTAGAAACATAATCCTTGTGGCGAAAGCCAAAAAAAAGCCCGGGTAAAACCCGGGCTTCATCAAAGACTCTAAACCAAACAACCAATTACAGGTTGATGTTGGTCGAGAGAGCAACGTTCGTGCGGTCTGCACGGATGTTGTTCGGCAGGAACTGAACGTTCGGGTACAGGTAGATATCACGAGTGATCACGAAGCCCAGACCCACCGATTGGTAGGGGTTTTCGTAGTCCAACTTCGAGGGGTTCGAACGAGCCGACGAGTAGTTGAAGTATCCGAACACGGTACGGAACTGAACTTTCTCGCTGAATGCGTACTCGGCGAAGGGATAGACGCCGAAGCCCAAAGCAGCGCGGTCATCTTGGATATCATCACCGTAGATCGTTCCACCAATCGAAACTGCCGCACCAACGTCCCAGCCGTAGCTGGTCGAGTAGATCGCCGTTTGACCGAGCGACCATCCGCCACGATCGTTCAGAGCAGCGATCGACTCACGGTCAGTCGTGTACGACAGACCTGCATCAGTCACCATCTGGAACGGGCCCACTTTGTACAGGCGCTCGTAAGAGATGTAGGGATCGTTGATCGAAGTGCGCTCGCCGATTTCCGACGACTTATTGTGGAAGGGAGTCAGAAGCGACACGCCTGTTCCGAAGTTGAGGTTGTCGCGGTCAGTTGCGCGGTATTTCATCGCAATCGAACCACCCAAGCGAGTGTCGACCAGGGAGTTACGAGCCGAGCGGTAAGCGGGACGAATACGATCGAAGGGTTTTTCAACCGATCCACCCGAGTAGCTCAGAGCTGAACGGAACGAGAATTTCGACTTCGCACCAGTGGACGCACGCATGCGGGCGTTGGTGATCTCTTCGTCGATGTCTTTCTGTTGTTGATCCTTGGGGATCACAGTCGACGACTCAACGGTCGAAGTGTTTGCCGTCGAGGAAGACGATTCTTCCTGTGCGTACGACAGAGATGCGATGAGAGTCATTCCAAGAATGAGGCTCAGTTTTTTCACGTCGGCTCCTTTTTCTATCCTGTTGGGATTTCGCATTGAAATCCGGCAAATGGTTTCTTTTGAAAACCTGTTTAACTTTCTCAAATTACCGATTGCGAATGTGGTGGTGTGATGATGTGCGAGCCGCGTGATGCAACCCCAACCCCTTGTGACCCCACTCCATCCGCGTCTCATTCAACTCGCCACACCCCACCCCTTTGTGCCGGTGCGGTCGTTTGAGATTCGGTCCCCTTTTGTCTCCAAAGACGTTTGTCTAGGTTTCGGACTCACAGTTTTGCAAGCCTGGGGCCAGAAAATTGGTGTCAAAGAGAAACCAAATGCTGACCTAAAACCTTCGGTTTACTTACGTAAACCTGCGACTCGAGTGCTTTGTTGACCCGAAGGGATCTAACATAGACGCGGCGTGTTTTCTACTCAAAAGACAATGGAATGAGAACTGAGGCCATCTCGGCATTACCGGATTTCAGTAGTGAAGAACGGATCAAGATGGGGTCAAAACTACAGGCGGCGGGAGATCTTTACAGGCTGTCGGCCGAGGCTTCGGCGGGAGCGCGCGGGCTGATCCAGGACGGGCTGGAGGACGGCGACGGGAAAGGATTGAGCGCGGCGATGTCGGGGCCGACCCAAACCGGAAAGCGAATGCGGGAGGCCTGACGGGCGAGCTCGTGGCCGCCGGGCAGGAAGTTCAGCGGATCGACGGGGCCGTCCTTCATGCGAATTTCGAAGTGCAGATGGACGCCCGTGGCGCGGCCGGTGCGGCCCATCTCACCGATCAAATCCCCTTTGGCGACGGTCGTGCCGGCCTTAATCGAGGACTTCGACAAATGGGCGTAAAGAGTCGCAAAGCCGTCTTTGCCTTCGACCATGACCATGCGGCCGTAACCACGGAACTCACGGCCGACGTAGATCACGAGTCCCTCGTGGGCCGCGTAGATGGGGGTTCCCTTGGGGGCGGCCAGATCGATGCCGAGGTGGGGGCGACCGCGTTTTTTCTTCGGTTTCAGGAAAAAGCCGCGGGTCATGCGGGCCTCATCCACCGGCCAATCGAAATGGCCTGAACGGTTGCCGCGCTCATGCACGGCGATACCGGAAGTCGATGTGACGTCTTCATCGGGTCCCAAAGCTTGGTCGGGATCGATGGCGGTTTTAGGAGATTCTTGGATGCGGCTGGGCACGGACGGAAGCGTCGGACTCACGCAGGCGGTGAGACTCGCGGCCAGACTCGAAATGAAGAGGGTGGTTACAAGCCGCTTCATGGGAAATCAGGTTAACAATTCTAAAGGCCCACGCCTAGGTCAAACTCGCCAAAAGCCCTTAAAAACTCGCCTTTTTTGAAAAACCGACCCGCGGGAAGTCGGGTTTTTGCCTGAGTTGTGGGCATTTTTGGAAGGCGGGAAAGTCCCGCCCCCTGGGATTTTTGGCTCTAGCCCTGGAGTTCAGGGTAGATCGGAAACTTCGCGCACAACTCGCGGATCTCTCCGTGGATTTTGGTTTTCAAAGCGGCGTCTTCCGGCGCGCGCAGGACCTGAGCGATCCAGACGCCGATACGTTCCATCTCGGCGGTGCCCATCCCCCGCGTGGTCAAAGCCGGGGTGCCGATGCGCACGCCGCTCGTCACGAAGGGCGAGCGTTGCTCGTTCGGAACCGTGTTTTTGTTCACGGTGATACCCGCTTCATCCAGCGCATGTTCGGCGACTTTCCCGGTCACGGGGGTTTTCGACAGATCCACCAAGATGAGGTGGTTGTCGGTTCCGCCGGTTACCAGCGCGAAGCCCTCTTTCAACAAAACGTTGGCGAGCGCACGGGCGTTTTTCACGACATTTTCGGTGTAGGTCTTGAAGCCCGGTTGGAGCGCCTCGTGGAAAGCGACCGCTTTTCCCGCGATCACGTGTTCGAGCGGACCTCCCTGGATGCCGGGGAAGATTCGCGAGTTCAGTTTTTTCGCGTTCTCTTCCGAGTTCGTGAGGATGAGTCCGCCGCGCGGTCCGCGCAGGGTCTTGTGGGTCGTCGTAGTCACGTAATCCGCGTACGGGAAGGGCGACTCGTGGACGCCCGCCGCGACCAGACCCGCGAAGTGGGCCATGTCGACCATCAAGACCGCGCCGACCTCGTCCGCGATCTCGCGGAATTTTTTGAAGTCGAGCGCGCGCGGATACGCGCTGTAGCCCGCGATGATCATCTTGGGTTTCAGCTCCTGCGCTTGCTTGCGAATCGTCTCGTAATTCAAAAGACCCGTGTCCGCGTCGAGTTTGTAGCCGTGCGCCTCGAACAGAAGACCGCTGAAATTGACGGGCGAGCCGTGGGTCAGGTGACCGCCGTGGGACAGGTCCAGTCCCAGGATCTTTTCGCCGGGTTTCAGCGCCGCCAGGTAAACCGCCATGTTGGCCTGTGAACCCGAGTGGGGCTGGACGTTGGCGAAGGCGCAGCCGAAGAGTTTTTTCGCGCGCTCGATGGCGAGCTGTTCGATCTCGTCGACGAAGTTGCAGCCACCGTAGTAGCGCTTTCCCGGATAACCTTCGGCGTATTTGTTAGTAAGGATCGATCCTTGCGCTTCCATCACCGCGAGCGACGTATAGTTTTCGCTGGCGATCATCTCGAGACCGAACTTTTGGCGGTCGGTTTCACGTTGCAGGGACGCAAAAACTTGCGGGTCGGCTTTAGAGAGCGAAGGGAAGGTGTTTGTCATGGCCGACACCATAGGCGGATCGGCCGGGTTCGTACAGGGATATTGCGGTGCCGGAGTTCGGATCGCGGTTAGAGCTCTGCTCCTTGCGCCGACAGACGTTCCAGCGTCGCTTTGGCGTCTTGGAGGGCCGCCGCGCCCTCGCGCTGATCCAAGTGGGCTTTCAGGTGCGTCGCCATACGCGGGTCCAACCGGAAGAGCGGGCGCAGACCTTTGCCGGTCTTTTTGGCGTCGACGCGTTTGCGGGCGTCGTCGATGACTTTCTGGGTTTGGCTTTCGATCTCGACGATCGCGGCCTCGATGCGCGGGATATTCGCGGGCACCGTGAACGCATTTTTAGTCGCCTCGGACTTCACGTAGTTCAAAAGACCGCGCACCTCTTGGAAGGTTGCCAGGCCGTTTTTACGTGAGGCTTCCATGTACCAAAGGGAGCTTTCCGCGGCCTGCAGATTCCCGCCGGTCATGCGGCCTTCGGTCCACTCACGAATCAATAGCGCCTCGAGCGCGACCTCTTCGAAGCTGCCGCGCACTTCCAGTTCGTACAAAGAGCGGTTGAGGGATTCGGTTTCAGCCACGATGCTTTCCAGCTTCGTGACGTCCGCGCGGTCTTTGTGCTCGTTCATCCACTTTTCAATGCGTTGAAGGCTGCGCTGCATTTGGCGGACAAGCGGTGTGTACGGGATGATGCTGCGGTTCGCTTTGCGTCCCTGGTTGAAATTGTGGTGCATCATCTCGTGCACGAGGGTCCAGCGATCCGAGGCCTCGTCGACCAGGATCGTGGGGCTGACGATTTCGAAATCCTGGCAACGGGTCTGGCAGTTATCCCAGTAAAGTCCCGCGAGGCGACCATCCGAAATGCCGCCCGAAGCGCGGTCCCACACCGAACGCAAGTCCGTCGGCACTTCCTCAAGATTGAAATAGGTTTGGCAAGCGCCGCCCAGATTTGCGCGCGCGACGCGGAAGAGGTTCACGCCGAGTGACCGCACGTAGTCGGTCGTGGAGACGGCCGAGGCGTCGAGAACCGCTTCGAGGTCATAGCGGTCGTAGGGTTTATTGAAGACACCGAAGACGAACTCGGTTTTGGTTTTATTCTGAAAAAGCGCGTTCGGGCCCGCGTCGGGCGCGTTGTTGCGACAAGCGATTTTGTCGTAATCGCGGGGGACCACACGGCCGGTTTCACCGCCACCCCCGCCGCCGGCGGAACAGCCCGCAAGACCCAAAAGGAAGATGAACGGCGAGACAAGGGCGATGGATGTTTTCAAGCGATCCTCCTGTGGCGGGCCAGAGAGCCATCTTCGGCTTCGGCGCAAAAACGAGAACCCCCACGCTGGCAAAAGCCGGTGGGGGCGTCAATCGTGGAGTTCATTGGAACATAAGTATTGTGAGTTTAAGGCGTACCGACCGGCGCCGAAACCTTCTCGACCCGGCGTTGATGGCGACCCCCGGCAAAAGCCGTCGTGACAAAAAGATTCACCATCTTCAGAGCCAGGTCGTGATCGAGGAGGCGTCCCCCCAAACACAGAATGTTGGCGTCATTGTGTTCACGTGAAAGGGTCGTCGATTCTTCATTCCAGCAAAGGGCCGCGCGGATGTGCGGATATTTGTTCGCGCGCATCGCCATCCCCTGGCCAGAGCCGCAAATCAGAAAGCCCATTTCCGCGGGCAGCGGAATCGGACTTGCCGGTTCGCCACCCGAACTCACGAGCTGAAAGCCGTGAATCTTCCGGCAGACTTGATCGGCATAGTCGGGATAGTCGACCGAAGCCGTGTCGTGCGGTCCCAAATCCTCAATTTGGATTTTGAGCTCTGCCGAGGCGAGGATCAGGTGGCGTTTGATTTTTTCTTTCAGGTCGTAACCACCATGATCGGCGGCCAGATAAACTTTGCGGATCATGCGTCCACCTTCGAAAAAATAAGGCTCGCGTTGGTTCCGCCGAAGCCGAAAGAGTTATTCAGAACGTGCGTGATCTTGCCCGTGCGCGCTTCGCCGGTGACGTAGTCCAGATCGCAACCTTCCGACGGGTTCACAAGATTGATGGTCGGGGGCGAAAGTTGGTGCTCAAGTACCTTCACGCAAATGGCGCCTTCGATCGCGCCCGCCGCGCCGAGCGTGTGGCCGATCATGGATTTCGTCGCGTTCACCCAAAGTTTTTTGGCGTGGTCGCCGAAGACCGCCTTGAGGGCCTGCGTTTCCAGTTCATCGCCCAAAGGCGTCGAGGTCGCGTGGGGATTCACGTACTGAATGTCCGACGGCTTCAGGCCCGAATCCTTCAGCGCCGCCATGACGGACCGCTGTCCGCCTTCTCCGCAAGGAGCGGGCGAAGTCATATGGTACGCATCGGCCGTCGCTCCGTAACCGGAAACTTCCGCCAAGATGCGGGCGCCGCGTTTTACCGCGTGCTCCATGGATTCCAAAACCATGATCGCGCAGCCTTCAGACAGGACGAAACCGTCGCGGTCTTTGTCCATCGGACGGCTGGCGTGAGTGGGATCGTCATTGCGAGTGGACAGCGCGCGCATCGCGCCGAAGCCGCCGATGGCCATCGGGCAGACGGTCGCCTCGGCGCCGCCCGCGATCATGACGTCGTTTTGTCCGTAACGAATCGCATTGTAGGCTTCGCCGATGGAGTGTGCGCCGGTCGCGCAGGCCGAGGTGATCGAATAGCTCGTGCCGCGCAGACCGAAAAGGATCGAGACCTGACCCGAAGCCATATTGGTGATGACTGCGGGAATGAAGAACGGCGAAATCCGGCTGGGGCCTTTTTCGGTGATTTTCGCGAACTGCTCTTCGATGAACGGCAGACCGCCCATGCCGACGCCGATGAAGGTGCCGGTCGTATTTTTCACCTCTTCGGTGAGCTCCAGCTTCGCGTCGTCGAGCGCCATTTTGGTCGCGGCGACGGCGTACTGGATGAAGGTATCCATTTTCTTTTGTTCTTTTTTAGGGATGAAGGCGTCAGCATTGAAGTTCTTCACTTCGCCCGCGAACTTCGTATCGTACAAAGTCGTGTCGAATTTGGTGATCGGCGCGATGCCGCTTTGGCCGCGCAAAAGATTCTGCCAGGTTTCTTCCATGCTGAGTCCCAGTGGGGTCACGGCGCCGATGCCGGTGACGACCACACGACGAATTTCACGAGAACCACGAGTCAGCTTCATGCAGAACCTCTTTTAATGGTGGCGTACGTAATCTTTGAGACGAACCAACGTCTTTTTCGAAGTCATCCAATTGATGACCTCTGAAAAAACGAGCGCCCCGGACCGCGCTCCGTGAAGAGGTCCGGTCAGGGGCGTGAGTTCAATTTCCGATCGAGATCGAAAACCAAATCCAGAATTACTGGAGTTTGCCTTTTTTCTCGAGGAAGCCAGTGACGTCACCGACGGTCCGGAGTTTTTCAGCTTCTTCGTCGGGGATTTCGAGGTCGAATTCCTCTTCCATCGCCATGACGAGCTCGACGATATCGAGGCTGTCTGCGCCCAGATCGTCGATGAAGGAAGCTTCAGTCTTCACTTTCTCGGGATCCACGCCCAACTGCTCAACGATGATGTCTTTCACTTTCGGATTGATAGCCACTTTAGAACCTCCGGTTTCGATTTCCATTGCAAATTTCCTTTCTGACCAAAACTTGTCAGTCAGTTTTGAGTTCTGTTACTTAAATCCCTATTCCATGAACATGCCGCCGTTGACCGACAGCGTATGACCCGTGATGTAACTCGCCCGGTCCGACAGCAGGAAGGCGACCGCTTGCGCGACCTCTTTCGCCTCGGCGATCCGACCCAGCGGAATTTCGCTGAGGATCATCTTTTTCTGATCGTCGGTGAGGACTCCGGTCATTTCCGTATTGATGAAACCCGGCGCCACGCAGTTCACGCGGATGCCGCGCGAAGCGACTTCGGCTGCCGCCGACTTCGAGAATGCGACGGTGCCGCCTTTGGAGGCCGCATAGTTCGCCTGGCCCGCGTTGCCGGTCTGACCGATCACGCTAGTGATATTCACGATCGAACCTTTGCGGGCTTTCAGCATGGGCTTCAGCGCCGCGCGCGTGACCAGGAAAGTTCCTTTGAGGTTCGTCTGGACGACGTTATCAAAGTCTTCGGTTTTCATGCGCAAAAGAAGACCGTCTTTGGTGACGCCCGCATTGTTCACGATGCCGTCGATCTGGCCCCAGGTCTTCAGGAGTTGGTCGATGCCTTCATCGACCGAGGCCTCTTGTCCCACGTCCATCTTCAGCGCCAGATGGCCTGAACCCGGAAGATCTTTGAGGACCGCTTGCGCCGCATCTTCACGCGACACATAAGTGATCGCGACGCTCGCGCCTTCGCGAGCGAGCTCACGGGCGATGGCGGCGCCGATGCCACGGCTTCCGCCGGTGACCAGCACCTTTTGTCCCGTCAGTAGACCCTGTGATGAATTCGCATTTGTCATACTAGAGCTCGACCTCAAATTGAGCCTTGCAGGCTTTTTAAATTGAGCCTTGCGGGCTCTTTAAATCGCGCCTTGCGGCTTCGCGATTTTTTCAATCATTTTCAAGTCTTCCAAAGAGTTGGCATTCAAGACTTGGAAGAACTCGGAGTCAATTTTTTTGAGGAGCCCTTGAAGCACCTTGCCAGTCCCCAATTCTAAGCATTGGGAAACGCCCTGTTTTTTAAGCAACTCCATGCTTTGCATCCATTTCACGGGGCCTGAAACCTGGCGGATCAAGTTCTCGCGAAGGGCCTCTGGATGGGTTTCCACGGCCGCAGTGAAGTTCTGGATGATCTGGAAGGCGGGAAGCTGGAACGGCATGTCGCTCAGCACCTTACGCATTTCGTCTTCCGCCGGCTTCATCATGGCGCAGTGAAAAGGCGCCGAGACGTTCAAGGGGATGAGCTTCAGGCGCGGGGTTTCGGTCGGCCAAATATTTTCGGCTTTGGCGTTGGCCCTCATCCATTCGATGGCTTTCATCGAGCCCGAGATCACGATCTGACCGGGGCTATTGTAGTTCGCGGGGCTCAGCGGGGTGAAACCCGACTCTTTTTCGACATAAGAGCACAGCTGAATCACCTGGGATTCGCTGAGGCCCATCACCGCGACCATACCGCCTTGACCCACGGGAACGGCGGATTGCATGGCCTGGCCGCGCGTCCGTACGGCCTTCACCGCGGGCGCGAATTCGATGACTCCGGCCGCGACGAGGGCGCCGTATTCCCCGATCGAGTGGCCCGCGCCGATCCGCGCTTTCGCGCCGAATTCGGACGTGATCACGCGGGTCGTGGCCGTCGAAACGGTCAGGAGCGCGGGCTGCGTGTTCTCGGTCATCGCGAGCTCTTCCACGCTGCCGTGAAAGCAGAGTTTTTTCATGTCGATTTTGATCGCGTCCGAAGCTTCTTCGAAGGTGGTCTGGGCGATCTTGAAATTTTCAAAAAGGAACTGGCCCATACCGGGCTGCTGGCTTCCCTGACCGGGATACAAAAAGGCGAACATCGTGATCCTCTCCCACGCAAAAGGCCGAGTCGCCCCGGCCTTCGTTCAGATTTAGTATTTAAGAAGTAGGCTTCCGGCGGTCAGTCCCGCGCCGAAGGCGGTCAACAGAATCGTCTGCCCCCGCTGGATGCGGCCGTCGCGGACGGCGGTGTCGAACGCCACGGGAACCGTCGCGGCCGAGGTGTTCCCCATCTCATGGACGATGGAAATCACGCGATCCGTGGGGAAGTCGAAATGGTTCGCGACCGCTTCCATGATGCGCGCGTTGGCTTGGTGCGGGACGAGCCAGTCCACGTCGGTCAGCGCGAGCTTGTTGTGCTCAAGCGCTTCCTGGCAGACGCCCGACATCGTGCGAACCGCGTTCTTGAAAATCTCGCGGCCCTTCATGCGCAGGTACTGATCGCCGCGATCGAGGACGTCTTGCGAGAACGGAATTTTCGAGCCGCCCGCGGGCAGGACGAAGAGATCGCCGAGCGAGCCTTCCGCCTTCAAATGCGAGCTGTAGAGGATATTGGGATCGTTCGCGGGCGCGCGCTCGACGATGAAGGCGCCGGCGGCGTCACCGAAGAGGATGCAGGTCTCGCGGTCTTTGTAGTTCACGTAGCGGTGAATGATTTCCGCGCCGATGACGAGAATGGTTTTATACATTCCCGAGCGGATGAACTGATCGGCGACGGACATCCCGTAGACGAAGCCCGAGCACGCCGCCGACAGGTCGAAGGCGGGGATCGCGGGGCAACCGAGCTTGTGTTGCAGCACGCACGCCGACGACGGCATGACCTGATCACCCGTGACGGTACAGAAGATGATCATCTCGATGTCGGTGGCTTTTTTGCCGGCCGCTTCGAGAGCGCGTTGGGTGGCGATGTAAGCGAGGTCGGTGGTGGCTTGATCGTCGGCCGCAATATGGCGACGTTCAATACCGGTGCGTTCGCGGATCCACTGATCGTTGGTATCCACGAGTTTTTCGAGGTCCTGATTCGACAGGATTTTCTCGGGAAGATAAGAGCCGGTGCCGGCGATGCGGGTCCGGTAAGTGGGCGTCATTCCGTGTCCTCATTGACGGCCGTAGCTTGCACTACGACCGTAAAGTTGCTGAGTCCGTGCTGTGAATCAGGAAACGACTACTCTTTGCCGGCGCTGATCTGTTTGCCGTTGTAGTAGTAAGCGCCATCCGCACCTTTCGATGCACGGTGAGGGCGAACCAACTCTTTGGTCTTGGGATCAATGGCACGAGCGGCAGAGGTCAGACCATCGTGGCTACGGCGCATATCACGGCGCGAGCGCGAGGTTTTCTTCTTGGGTGTAGGCATAGCACTTTCCTTGTTAAACGAGAGGTCGCAATGTACCGACGCGAACCTTAAAAAATCAAGTCAATTCTTCAATCTACCGAGGATCGCAAAAGGGTTCTCTCGGCTTTCCATGGGCTCGTCGTAGCTGAAAGACTTCCCACGCACGTCAAGCAAGCAGGTCGCGCATTTCCCGTCTTTTTGCACGGGAGGAGCCGGAACCGCGGGAATGGAAAGTGCCACGATTTCATGCAGGTAATCGCCCATTTGGAAGGTGTTCCCTTGGTATTCCGCGACGGAAGGGCCTTCGTTGTTATGATCCGAAATGTGATTGGCCTTCGCGTACTGCGAGTTCCGCTCCGGCGGGATCTCGGGGATCAGGAGTTCGCGGAAACGCTCATTCACGGGCCATTTGAAGTCCAGGCCGCAGCGCGAGCAGTCCTCGGGCAGGGTTGTTTTGATCGTGCCGGTCAGCTCATAGGTCCCGGCGTCCAAAGGGCGGATCATGAATTCCGCCAGATAGCTGGAATCTTGGATCAAATCGCCAAGGATCTGGTTGAGCTCGCCGCTTTGGCGCGTCAGCTGCCACTCGCGGCCGTCATCAGGAATTTCATTGAGATGAATTTGGAACATAGGGTCCGCGTTCTAATTGAGGCGCGGTGCGTCGTCAAGGGCTTCTCAGTGAGTTTTCAGGTTAAAGTGTCGGGGTGAGCGAACCTACGACCTTGCGCGACTACTTCAAAGCCCTGATCGAGCGTGTGGAAGCCTCGGACGAGATCCACAACGGCGGGACGGATAAAAACGGCTTTTATAAGCCCACCCGCACGATCATCCTGAAGCAACTGAATCTGCTGAAAGATCTGCACGATAAGCCCCGCGCTCATCCGATGGTGAAGGGCGCCTGGGAGAAGCTCGTCGAAGAAATGCCGCCCGAATGGCTCGTCGTCCCCGCAGGGCTTCGCGAAGAACTCACCCAGATCCTCAGAGGTCCGTCGTAGGGGATGCGTCCATCGCGAAGCGATGACGTGGAATGCGTCGACGGCGAAGCCGTTACGGGGATCAGCCGACGGCGAAGCCGTGACGTGTTTCAGTCTCGTCCGTAAGTTTTGTCGTTCACTTCATCCGTGGTGCGTTGCCACTCGCGGGCGCGCGGATCCGAGGCCGGGATGTAGTCGACGCTGAAGACGTGGGGCAGAAGCTCTTTTTCTTTTACCCAGATCTCGCCCATCTGGCATTGCTTGTCGTAAGGGGCGTCGTAGCCCTTGCACGAAAGCCCCCAGGAGTTGCGGATGCGGTAGTGGCATTCGCCGTTGATGATGCGACGACCGATGATGGAGCTGGCGTGTGCGCCCGCCGGCTTCTTGAAGAAGCTGTCGTAACCGATGCCCGCGATGCGTCCTTGGTTGAGGGCTGAGTCCAGGGCCTCGCGCATCTGCTGGTTCACCTTGGCCTCTTCCGCGGCGGGGCGTTTTTTCTGATTGTAGCGTGAGCGTACGGGATCTTTCACCGAGGTGATCGCGAATTCGTCGATCGCGCGTCGGCAGTAACGTTTGATCTCGTCTTCGGAGAGTTTGCGATTGAAGGTCGTGAGCGAGTCCGCGCTTTCGTCGCGTTCGGTGTCCGCGCGCTCTTGCAATCGGCGAAGGCCCGGTGAGTTCGATCCGCCGCGGGAGTCCATCTCTTGATCCGTACAGATCTGACCGCGCGACAACGCGGACTTCAGCGCCTCGGCGACGCTGCCGCCGGCGAAACTCTGCGAGTCGACGAGGTTGCGGGAGGGGTGTTTTTTCTGAACCTCGTGCGCCATCTGGATCGGCGAGACGTCGTTGCGGGAAAAGCCGTCTTTCGTCAGCCCCAGGACGCCCTTTTTCTCTTGGCGCAGGGCTTGGGATAAAACGTCCGCCGCCGTGAAGGCGTAGCACCAGTCGAGGTTGTCTTGGTCACGCACGGGGCCCAGGGTTTTCTTCAGATCGACGGGGGAGCAGCGTTGACGGAGGTCTTCGGCGAAGGTCGGGGGCGCGATCAGGCCGAGCACAAAAATCGTGAGTGTGATCCCCCGCATGCGGCCCCTCCTTCAACTAGTTTAACCGCAACGGGGGCGCGATGCCACTGATTCGTCGGGCGCGGAAAGGCGGTTATTTCGCGCTCGCGAGACGGTCCAGTTCACCCGCGCGGGCGCGCAGTTTTTCGCTCAGATTTTTTCGCTGTTTTTCCTCAAGGGAAGTCGCGATCTGGATGACGAAATCGCGGATTTTCTTTTGGTATTCGGCCCGGGCGGTCAGGTACTCCGCGCCCTGCAGGCTTTCCCAGTTGTGGAAGAAGTCATGCACGAATTTTCTGCGGGCGGCCTCGTCGGCGCGCACGGCTTTGAATTTATCAAGGACGATTCGGCGATTTTCGACCTGTTGGACTTGCGGTGGTGTCGTCTGCTGGACCCAGCCTTTGAAAGCCTCTTTCTGCGCGGGCGTCAGGTATTCGATCGTGTCGTCGACGATGTCCTCGGCGCGGTTTTTCATTTTAGATCGCGCCTGCGCGGGGTCTTGCGCGCGCTTCAAATCCTTTTCGTATTTCTTCATCACTTCCGTATCGAACTGTTTGAAGTTCACGGCGACCTGATCCTGGATGAGTTTTTGCGCCATCGGTTCGAAACGTCGGCCGGCGGCCAGAAAACCGTCCTGCAGAAGTTTGAGATGCTCTTCCACGTTTTCCGCCGTGAACGCGTTTTGGTCGGCCAGATCCGCGAGCCGGCGCAGCTCGGCCGAGAGTTTCGGAAAGTCCTCACGGCGCAATTCACCGAGCGCGGTGTTGAACTCTTGGCGCGCTTCGGTTTTTTGTACCGAACTCAGTTCGAAATAGTCGGTGACGGAGTACATGACGAAGGTGTCGGCCCAGCGCAGAGCCAGATCCAAACGTGAACAGCCCGCGCCCATGAGTAAAAGGGCCGAGGCGAGGACGAGGGCCATCTTCAGAAGTCGACCGGGGCGTTGTCGGGGTGCGGCTATTTTCATGCGTGTTTTCCTCCGTCCAAATCAACTTCTTGCAAGATGGGTTCGCGGGGACGACTTCTCCCGGACCGCAAAATCGTCCCAGAAAAGGAGCTCTTGGGACTATTTTGACAGCGTCGAGAAAAGATCCTTCGCGGGCACTTTCGTTTTCACCAATTTGAGCTCGAAAAGCTGATCCGCAAGCGTCTGCCAGCGAGATTCCGTCATCACGCCGAGGCCGTGGGTCTTCGTTTCCGCCGTCTGCACTAAGTCCAGCTGCGCGTGTGCGCTGTCATTCATCGTGACGAGGTCCATGGCGGGATTCAGTTTCGTCATACGGGCGTTGGTGGCGGCCGGATCTTTCACATAGTCCGCCCAGCCCTGGCGTACGGCCGCGACGACTGCCCTCACTTCCGCGGGATTTTCTTGCAGACGTTTTTTGGTGGTCACCAGAACGGTCGTATAGGGGTTGTAACCGGCGTCGGCGATCAGGAAGGTTCGCACGTCGAGCGAAGACTTCTTCGCGGTGAGCGGTTCTGACGTCACGAAACACTGCTGATTGATCTTCGGATCGCCGATGAAATTGGTGATCCCGCCGGGATAGGGGGCGGTTTTCGCCAAAGGTTTACCGAATTTCTTTTGCAGATACATCGCGTAGGGAAGCCCCGCCTGCCAAAGAAGAGTGGAGTCTTTGTCTTTCAAAAGAGCGTCGATTGAATCATAATTTTTGTTTGTTCGAAACATGATCCCCTGCGGATTTGTCTGAAACGCCGCGAACACGGCGATCACCTCTTTTGAACCCCGATCCCAAGCCAAAACCAGCTCGTCGGCGCTCACGATCGCGTAATCGGCTTGCCCCGCCGGGAGCATCTGCGCGGTGGGTGTGCCGCTTCCGCCGGGCAAAATTTCGACATTCAGTTTTGCCGCTTTAAAATGAGGTTCGGCCGCGTAAAACCCGCCGAATTGGGGCTCGGGTTTCCAGTTCAGCGCCAAACGTAAAGGGGCCGCCGAAACGACCAGAGAGCTCAGAACCGCCGCGAGAAAGGGAATCAGAAAAGTGAAAACGCGCATGTGAACTCCTTTACGAGTCTTCCGTCGCCAAAGCGAAGGGACGGTAGCGAAACAACATCCATTTCAGGGTTTTGACCGCGCCCAGAACGGCGACGCCCATCAGCGTGATGAGAAGAACGGCCGCGAACACGAGGTCCACGCGCTGCTGGGTCCGTGCGACGTCGATCAGACTTCCCAGCCCCGACCCCGCGACAAATTCGCCGACCACGGCGCCGATGACCGCAAGGCCCACCGCGATCTCAAGCCCGGTGAAAAAAGCCGGTAACGCCTGCGGAATTTTGAGGTGCCACAGCGTCTGCAGACGCGTGGCTTTCAGCGCGCGGAAAAGCTCAAGCCGCGTCGGCGGCGCCGAGGACAGGCCCGCCAGCGTCCCGGCCAAGATCGGAAAGAACGAGACCACGAACGCCGAAGCGCGCACGGTCGGAGCACCGAAACCGAACCAGATCACGAGCAGCGGCGCGATCGCGATGATCGGGACCGTTTGGAAGAAAACCGAAACCGGCAGAAACGCGCGCTCGAGCCGCGGACTGAAAGACAGAAGAAGCGCGATGCTGACGCCAAGAGCGACGCTCATCGCAAATCCCGTCATCGCGTTGGTCAGGCTTTCAAGAAACGCCGAGCCGAATCCGACATCCTCCTGCCCGAAGGCGGCCGCGACCTGGGCCGGCGAGGGCAGCAGATACTCGGGCACAAGTCCCAGCCAGGTATTCACCTGAAACAGAAAAAGGAGAAGGGCCAGCATCAAGACCGGCGGCAGAACTCGTTCGAGCGTGCGGCTCATGAAGCGCTCCGCTCTTTGAAGAGCTTGGACAATGCCCGGGTCTGCGCGAATCCCAAGGTCGACTCTCGCGCCGCGGGACCGTGGGGAAGATCGGCGGGCCGAACCCACTCATGATCCATTTCGCCGCGGGCATTCAACATCAGGATTCGATCTGAGAGCAAAACGGCCTCGGTGAGGGAGTGACTCACGAAAAGAAAAGCGAGCTCCGGCCGGTCCAGGCGCAATTGGTTCAACTCATCTTGCAGGCGGGCGCGGATCTGCTCGTCGAGCGCGCCGAAAGGCTCGTCCATCAAAAGAAGGCCCGGTCGGGCGTCTTGATGGTGAAGGACCGCGCGCGCGATCGCCACGCGCATCTTCATGCCGCCCGAAAGCTCATGGGGAAAGAGTGTCTTGACCGAAGGCTCCAGACGCAGGCTTTGCAAAAGCGGGTCAAGGTCGGGGAGTCGGCCGCCGCGCAGTTTCCCCGGAAGGAGGACGTTTTCGGCGACGTTCAGCCAGGGAAGAAGTCGCGGTTCTTGAAAGACGATGGCGGGATCGGCGACTTCGCGACGGATCTGTCCTTGCGTGGGCGCTTCCAGTCCCGCGACCAAACGAAGCAGCGTCGATTTGCCGCAACCCGAAGGACCGATCAGGGTCACGAATTCGCCGGCCTTCAACGTGAATTCCAAACCGTGAAAGAGCGTCCGCGCGGGATAGTCCTGTCGCAGCCCCTTCACGTCGAGAATCACGCGTTCATCCAGTCATAATTGAAAGACACGCTGATGCGCTTGGTTTTCGCGGCGTGGGCGGGAACTTCGTGTTTCATCCAGCTCTCGAAAAGGATGATCTCGCCCGCTTTGGGTTTGTGCGCGTAATGATAGGCCGAGGACTGTCCGGTGACGGCTTTGGCAAGGGGCCGCGCCATGAATTGATCCAAGCGCGGATCTTCGAAGCGAATGGCCGCGCCCTCTTTCGGCGTTTGCAAATAGAAGGTTCCGCTGATCACGCTGAGTGGATGAAGATGCATGGGGTGGCTGCAGCCTTCACCCATCACGTTGACCCACATCCGCGAGAGCTGGATCTCGCGTGCGGGAACTTGCAGTCCCAAAGCCTTCAGGAACTTCGGAATATGGGGGTCCAGTTGTTTTTTGAGTTCATCGAAGCTGCTCGAAAACCGGTGCAGCTGATCAAGTGAGCCGTAACTGGTGTAGCCGCGTTGGTAGTTCCGGCTGGACCAGTCGCGCCCCGCGCGGTCTTTCGCGGCCAAAAGCTCGGCCTCTTCAAGGAGTTCGCGCGCGAGCTTCGAGCGTGGATTCAACGCCGGCGCCGTATAGATTTGACTGGGGAACAGGACTTTCAGCGACATCCCTCGATGCTGCTGCGGATTGCTCCTCAGGTCAACGAAGCCGGATTGCCACAGAACGGCAGGGTGACGGAAGTTTCGGCAGTCGGGCGCAGGCCTCGGGGCCTCATTTCGAGCTGAGAGGGAGCCCGGCTTGCAACTCTCACCGCGATGCTGAAAATCCGTCTTTTCCTCACTTTACTCATGCTGATCGTCTGGAGTCTTCCCGGTGTCGGCGCGTGGGACGTGGTCGACGCGGTCACGCCCGCAAGCCTTCCCGATTGGGATTCTTCGGCTTTCGAGAGCGCCGCGGTGGCCGACGGGAAAAACGCGGACGATCTCGGTGAGGACGAAATCGAAAAAGGCGCCCAGACACTGCGGCGCGAGCTCGTCGCGGCTCCCGCGGAGGTCCCCGTCGCTTTGGATCCCGTCACGAAAGACAACCGCGAGATCCTGTTCACGTTCGCCGCCAGCCGCGAAATCGAGCCCTCGCGGGCGCGGGTCGCCACGCAGTCTTCTTCAGAGGCCCTGCCGACGGCCCATCTGCCCGAAGGAGAAGCCGCGCCGGGCGAGCTGGCCCTTCACCTGAAATCCGAAAAGCGAGTCCTCCCGCGCGGAAGTCTGATGGCGCTTTCCGATGAGCGTTTGATCGAGCTGTGCGCCGACCTGCGCGAGGCGACCCATCTGACCATCGACGCGAGCCCGGGCGCCACCATCCGCAATTTCACGCAAAGGGCGCCCCTTCTGCTGCGCGTGAAGCGCCTGGGTGATCTGGAAAACCTGCGCGCCCGCTTCGTCGCCCTGGTGGGCGGGGGCCAGGATGCGAAAATCCGTCGACTGAGAAGCCTTCAATCCCCCCACCTCGTGTGCGACGTGCGCTTAAGTTCCGTCGAAGGGATCGAAGCCCCATTGATCCTGGTCGGGGGCAGCCTGCCGAGGAGCCTCGAGGGCCATCCCCGCATCCGGCGGGTGGGAAACTCGTTTTAAACGCCCCTCGCCCTGTCGATACTTTTGACACCCGCTCAGCCCTCGTCGTCCCTTCCGTGGCACCGCCTCGATTTCGGGCGCTGGGCGACGTTTGTATTCGTTCTCGCGGGCACAACGGGTGCTCTAGTGAAGGTCAGAAGCGAGGTTGAACATGAAATACTCTCTGATGACCCTGATGCTGATGACGAGCCTGAGCCTTTCGGCTTTCGCGGGCACAAGCAACTTGGTGAAAACGGAACGCGAGGATTTCAATGCCCTGATTCAAGAGGGAATCGACTCGCAAAAAGAACTCCGTAAGGAACTGCGCGGAAACGCCGGAATGCCGAAATCTGAGCGCGCCTGGAATGAAGAAATCAACGAGCAAGGCCGTAAACTGATGGGTGTTGTCGAAGCGGAACAGCGAGTTTCGCCGACCACGAACTTCGTTCGCAAATCCCCCGTCGGGCCCACGACTCAGGATCTGAAACAGAAGCGCATCGCCGAAGAGTACGACTCTCTCGAGCATTGATTGCGCGTCCCTTTTTAACGAACCCCCAAACCCCCCATAGCGAGCCGGATCAGGAATGGTCTGGCTCGCTTTCTTTCGTTCGGGTCCAGTTGCCGCTCTCAGATCTCGACCAGCAGACGACGCAGCTCTTCTTTGGAGTAGAGATAGTCGGCGTAAATCATCGTATTGGCGATGTTGCGGTGGCCGAGCGCCACCTGAAGTAAACGAATGTCGCGCGTGCGCTTATAGAGCTCGATCGCGAAGGTGTGGCGAAGCGAGTGGAACTTCTTCGGCACGGGTCGGTACAGCTGCCAGATCTGATAAAGCCGTTCGTAAGAGATGTCGAAGAGCTTCGTTCCCTCGAGGCCCTGATTGTAGCGGTGAAGCCGCTGGAAGAGCTTGGAGGGCAGGGGGATCTCGCGGTCGTTGGATCCCTTGATCCCCCGAATAAAGAGCGTTTCGTCGTTGAGAATGAGGTCCGAGCGCTGACAGTTCAGAAGCTCGGTCGCCCGCGCCCCGGTCTGTAGAGCGAGTTCTAAAAGTAAAACATTGCGGGGATCGGAGTCTTGAAAAGAGCGAAAAATCTGCCGAAGACGAGCTAGCTCATCGTCGAGGAGATACTTGTTTTTATTCAGTGCGTAACGGGGGACTCTTGACACGCTGCATATACCTCGCGAGTGCGAATTCTTGATTTCAAAATAGAGGAAAAAGGGCCTGGATGGAGGTCCAAACACAACGCATCAATTCTGATGACCCAACTCTTCCATCCGCTGAACATATAAAAATCATCGTAAATACATAGACTTAGCACTACAGCTTATAACTATAAGCTGTAGTCGGAATCGTAAAAAGGGGTCCAGGGGTAGGGGTGGATTGAATTCTTGAGGGAAATCCGCAACTTCCAGCAAAACTGGACCTGACTTCTTAAGCCCTTTCTTGTGAAATACATCGAGATTTCATGTGATTCACAACGAAAATGATGTGAATCACCAGTCTGCAGAAAGGTCCAGACGGCATGGATGTCGAAAAAGAAGGCCCCCAAAAGCCCCTCCCGGGCGAGAGTTCCAAGACAGGGCAGGCAGCCTCGGTTTCAAAGGTCGATTTAAAATCCACCCTCGGAAACGACGTTTTACCCCCTCTTTTGAAGTCGGATTTCGAATCTGCACTTCGCTCGAAAACCAGTCTTCGACTCATTTATGAGGCGCAGACCCAGGTCATTCAGAAGCAAATCGGGGATTTGGAATCGGTTCGCGAAAAGCTCGGTTTGAATGCGCGCAAGATCTGCCAACTTTTGATGGTCGACCCCTCGGCTTGGAATCGCTGGACCCGGCCCGGCCACACCGCCCCTCCCCATATTTGGCGCGCTCTACAGTGGTATATGATCGTTCAAGAGAAACTTCCCGGACTCAGTCCGCAGTTTTTCATCGAGCGGGTGGTCACCAAGGTTGAAAAGGTCACGGAAAAGACGGTCGAACGCGTCGTCGACATCCCCCGCGAAACCGATTTTTCATCCCCCGTCCTGGATCCGGATTTTGCGGCTCATTTGGAAGAACGAAATCAGCTTTTAAATCAGGACCTCGGTGAAATCCGCCAGCAGTCGCAAACCCTGCTCACCCAAATCGAAACCCAGAACGAACTTTTGAAATCCCAGGCCGAGCAGATCCAACGCTTGAAGATGACCCTGGTCGTGGGACTTTGCCTTTGCTTCGGTTTGGTCATCGGGCTTTTGAGCTATCAGGTGAAGCGCGCCAATACGCCCGCGTGGGAAAACCTGCCCTCGGTCGAAGACTCTGCGAATTGATGTTGAAGTTCGACGCCCACGGCATTTTGGTCGACACGCAGGCCGGGGACGGCGGCGATTCGGCCAATCGCGCGGGCCTTTGGGCGCTGCTCGGTCATGCGCAACCGCTGGACCTGTTCGAACAAAAGGGCTTCCTTGTCCGACATCCTTTTCAAGAGCCTTGGAATCACCCCGGCAACTTCACGCGGGATCAGCTCTTACCTTATGTTGCGGGTCTTTGGCGGCAAGGCGAAATCAAGGCCGCGCGGCGCGTGTTTTGGCGGCATTTGCGCAGAGGATTTTTCGCGCAAAATCTCGATCGCGACCAGCCGGGGACGCGCAAGAAACCTTGGCCCCACCGTTATCGGGATGATCGCGATGAGCGGGCGTTTTCGTGGTTTGATTTTGCCGATCCGCTGATGCCGGACCATATCTTTCATCTGATTTTGTGCGCCCGACTCTGGCCGCTCTATATTTTCGGGATCTTCGGGTATCCGTGGCTTCTCATCAATATATTCGGACACGGACTGTTCAGTCGCTCGGACGATGAGGGGCAGATCCTGAGTCAGTGTCTGCGCGCGGGAAGACCCTTCGTCGCGTTTTATCGATTCGTGAAGCCGGACTATCGTGAGTCACTGCGACGTTACTGGGATGAGCGCCGGCGAATGGGGGAAATTGCCGACGCTCTGATCGAACAGGTCGAGGTGAACCCCCGACTTCAAACGCTCGATTAACTAGTCGAAGAGCTCTTCGAGAAAACTTTTACGACGTTTATAGGGTTTGCGGCTCTCGTCATGGCGATCATATCGTTCTTCGCGAGGGGACGCCACGCTTGCCACGGCGGCCGCCGCAGCGACGGAAGCGGCGCTTTTTTCGATGATTTTATCCAGCTCACCGCGATCGAGCCAAACGCCACGACAGTCGGGGCAGTAGTCGATCTCGATACCTTGACGTTCCGAAAGAACCAGATTCGTCTCTTTGCATACGGGACATTTCACGTGGGGACCTCCGAGAGGTTTCAAGCTCCCACACGAGACGCGCCGGCGATATTCGATAATTGCGAACGAATCCTTCGCTTAATCCCGAGCGTCGTTGTCGGCTGCGGCCGGACGTGAGTTCAAAACTTGGCCGTGCTCGCAGCGCGCGGGCAGACTGGACTTGAAGCGTTCAAGTCCCGCGACCTGTTTCTTTTTCTGAGCCTCGGTGCCGCCACACTCGCCCCGCATGGGATTCCCCTGGTGGTCGAGGTAGTTTTCTTTCTGCAGGCAATTGCGAAGCGCGACCAGATGGTTTTTGAGCTCTTTGAATTTGTCTTCGGCGCGCGCGAGTTCGCGACGGCGCTTCGCCGGATCCTCGCTGCGCACGAGCCAGCTTTCGCAGGTCTTTTTCAGAAGGTGCTGGGGCCAGCGTTTGCGGTCACTGACACCATCAAGAACGTTGTCCGCGAAAGTGACGCCCACGTTGTACGCGCCCGAGGCCACGGCGAAACTTTCGACGCTTTGACGGGCCCAGTCTTCGTCGCTCATCTCGTCGCGTTTACCTTCGAAGCGCGCAAAGATGTGGCGCAGATAGATCGAACTTGTTCCCAGACCTAAAGAGGGGCAGCGGGCGATCATCTCTTTCGTGACGGGCAAATTGCGACATGAAGAATGCTCCAAGCGATCGCCGAGACTATCGATGTAAGCCCGCCATTCGTTTTGGATTTTTCCCGGACGCGCGATCCATTTGTTCACTTCGGTCAGGAAGGAGCCGGTCGCCTGGCAGACCCCCGTGGCCCCGCCATTTTTGGCGCGGCCATCGAAACGGGATTCGCGTCCGCAGGTGCAGGTCAAAAGACCAATGGGAACGCGAAAGCTGCGGTTCGCGAAAGCGATCATCGCCCGGTAATTTTCGTAGTATTTTTCGCGCTGGGATTTTTCGCCCGGATTTTGCGAAAGCAGACACATGTGATAGCGATCGATGTCTTCCGAGCCTTTGATGCCGGTGTTTTCGATCATCAAGTCATCCAGCAAAACGGAAACGGGATCGCCACGGCGATAGCTGTCGAGCTGGTTCTGGCGACGTTCTTCGTCGGTCCAGCGACGATTCACGGGCGCGGTTTCACTGGCCTCTGTCGTACCGCTGGGGGCCGCGAGAGACGTGTCGGGGGAAGTGGCCGGTAAGTTGTCCGCGCGCGGCTGAATGCGGCGGCTGACTTCCGCCGTACGCACGGGCGGAGCTTCGGCTTGAACCGCGAAGGAACTGGCCGGAAAGCTGAAGCGCTTTTGTTCGAAGCTAAAGCAGTTGTTCAAGATCCGGGACTGGGGCTCGACGATGTAAGAGGTCCCCCGCTCACCCGGAACGCAACCCACCACGACCGCACCCTGGTTCACCAACGCTTCGGGATTCATGATCTGACATTCTTTATTCGTGTTTCCCAAACGCCAGGGAAACTGCATCTCGGTCGTCGTCGCCTTCACCCAGCGACCGACCGGACATTCCACGGCCTGCGCGGTCGGGACCAACGCTCCCACGATCAATGCCGTCACAATCCACGAGGTCCCAAATGATCCCATCCTTTTGTTATCGGCCCCGGACGAAAAAAACCTGCGCCCCGTTTTGGGAAAAGACCCGACTTTTCGCGAGGGATTTCCCTCCGCTCTCCGGATCGGCGTTTTCAGCTGACCCTCCGTCAGGGTCTCCTATAAGATCGAAGAACCCATGAGAAATTCGCTCTTCCGTTCGCGGGCTTGGCTCCATGTTTTGATTTCGATTGTGCCGGTCATCTTGATCCACGCTTCGGCCTCGGCCGACTGTAGCGCGCCGGCGGGGCTGCCGGGCCAGGTGAACCTGCGGGGAGCACCCCAGAAACCTTATTTCTGCGATGGAGTCCGCTGGTTCGAAATGAACTTCATCGAAGCTGGCGGGACGGGGGCGGGGAGTTGCACCCCGGCGGAGCTCGGAACTTTCGCGAATCGGAGCGGGTCTTTCAGACTTTGCAACGGATCGGACTGGCTGAGGCAAACCACGGACACGTTGATCTTGGGCAGCTGCACGACTCAAGGGGAACTCAAATTTGACCCCCTCACCCAAGTGCTTTCGGCTTGCGACGGCGGAATCCTGCGGACCGCGAAGCTTCCCGCTCCCGCCGTCGTCTACAACGCGACCGGATCGCTCCAAACTTATTCCGTCCCGCCCGGAGTCACCCGACTGACCGCCCGTATTTGGGGCGCCGGCGGTGGAGGTGGGGGCGGAGCCCGTAAAGGTGCGGCCGGAGCTCCGCGCACGGGCGGCTCGGGCGGCGGCGGGGCCTACAGTGTGGTGCAGTTCGACGTCACACCGGGAGAGACTCTGAATCTTTATGTCGGGCGCGGTGGGGGCGGCGGGCGCGCGCTCCTGCACACCTTTCTGATCATCTTTCCCTCGTCTTATACGTCGTCGGGCGGCGGCGGGGGCGGGCTGAGTGCCATTCAGCGGGCCTCGGACTCCAGTTGGCTCGTGGCCGTCGGCGCGGGCGGAGGAGGCGGCGGAGCTGACGAACAGCTGACCGCCCCGGCCACCGGCGGTCGCGGGGGCGCCGGTGGCGTTCATCTCGGCGAAGATGGCGTCAGCGCGACGTCCGGTTCTTCTGGCGGCCGCGGCGCAACCTCCACCTCGGGCGGAGGTCCGGGCACCGGTTCGTTCGCCGCGGCCGCCGGCGCGGGCGCCCTGAGAGCCGGAGGCTTCGGCGCGGGAGATTCGGGAACTCGGGATCCGGCGTCCTTTTTTAACGGCGGCTCACCGGGGCTTGTGCTGGACAACCAGATCCCCACCGGAGGTGGCGGAGGTGGCGGAGGCTACGGTGGTGGCGGCGGTGGCGCGGGAGCGCAGGAGAGTGACGTCGGCTCTTCCGGCGGAGGCGGCGGCAGCTCCTCGACGGCCGCGAATGTTCACTGGCTTTATGGAGAGAGCGGTAGTGGTTCGACTCCGGGTGGGATCGGCATGGCCGACCGTCCGTTCGGCATCGCCGAAGGGGGCCTCGGCAAAAGTGGTGGGGACACGGGTGCAGACGGTGGTCACGGACTCATCATTCTGATCCCCGACCCCGCACCTTGATTGCGCGCGGCAAGATCACAAGGTGATTGGACGCGCCGCGAATCCTCCTCCCTCCGAGGGGAATTTTTCCTTTTGACTCCACTCTTTGGATTTCTTTAAGCTCCCGCCTCGAGTGAATGCTCAACTGAGGAACAGGGGTCAAAGATCATGGGGACATTTGAAGTCATCTCGAAGCACGGCGATCATGAGCAAGTGGTTTTCTGCCACGACAAGTCGGTCGGCCTGAAGGCGATCATCGCCATCCACAATACCTCACTGGGTCCGGCCCTCGGCGGAACGCGGATGTGGAACTACAAAAACGAAGATGACGCTCTGATCGACGTTCTGCGCCTCAGCCGTGGGATGACCTACAAAGCGGCGGCCGCCGGTTTGAACCTCGGCGGCGGAAAAGCTGTCATTATCGGGGACTCGAAAACACAAAAGTCCGAAGGCCTTTTCCGCGCGTTCGGCCAGTTCGTGAACTCACTGAACGGTCGTTACATCACCGCGGAAGACGTTGGGACCTGCGTTCAGGACATGGAGTACATCTTCATGGAAACCCCCTGGGTCACCGGGATCCCGAAGGATTTCGGCGGATCGGGTGATCCGTCACCCTATACGGCGCACGGCGTGTTGATGGGACTGAAGGCCGGCGCGAAATTCAAGTTCGGCACGGACGACCTCAAAGGCGTGCGCGTCGCGGTCCAGGGCCTGGGGAACGTCGGTACTCACCTCGTGAAATACCTCGTTCAAGAGGGCGCGAAAGTCGTCGTTTCGGACATTGATCCCGATAAAATCAAAGCCCACGTCGATCAGTACAATGTCACGGCGGTCGCGCCGGAGCAGATCGCATTCACCGAATGCGACATCTTCGCGCCTTGCGCCCTGGGTGCGGTCGTGAACGATCAAAGCGTCAGCAAATTGAAGTGCCAAGTGATCGCGGGCGGAGCGAATAACGTTCTTGCTGAGCAGCGCCACGGTGACCATTTGCGTGAACTCGGCATCCTGTATGTTCCCGACTACGTCATCAACGCCGGCGGCCTGATGAACGTCTTCGTGGAGCTCGAGGGCTACAGCTCGGATCGTTCGTTCGAAAAGACCCGTAAAGTCTACGACAACTGCATGCAGGTCTTTGAAATTGCCAAACGCGACGGCATCGGTACCCACCTTGCCGCGGACCGTCTGGCAGAGCATCGCATCGAAACCGTCGGTCGCCTGAAGCAGCGGCATTCGGGGAAATCGATCCGCAATTTCGGCACTTTGAAGGAAGTCTTCAACCGCTAATTGGTTGACGCCCCGAACGGGCTTATAGAGAATATCCGGACTTTGAACCAAGGATGATGGATGGACTCGAATAAGCCCGCTTCAACTCTGCGTAAACCCAAAAAAGAACTCGATATCGTCACCACCGAACTCAAAAAGGGTTTCGAGTGGACCACCAAACACACCTCGCTGGTTGCGGGAATCGTTGGCGTTTTGGTTCTCGTGGGGGGCGGATACGCCATCTACTCCACGCTTGCGAAAAGCAAAGAGCTCGATCTTCAGTCGAAATATTATGATCTCGAAGCGGTCGTGAATAAGAAACGCGCCGATTTCGAAATGGCGAAAAATCCCCCGCCCGCGACCCCCGATCAACCGGCGCCCGCACCGACGGCGAAGCCCTCGGGCGATCTGCAAAAAGATTACGGCGACGTGACCGCGCAGCTCGCGGACTTCGCAAAACAAAATCCCGGCTCGACCGCGGGCTCTATGGCCGCATTGAATCTGGCGTCCCTGCAGGCGGAATACAACCAGACCGAAGCCGCCATCACGACTTTGAAAAGCGTGACGCCGCCGAAGACTTTCCTGGGCGCGCTCGTGCAGATGGAACTCGCCACGCAATTGGCGAATGCGAACAACTGCGCGGATGCCACCGCCATCTGGCAACAGCTCACGAACGCACCGAACGCCCAATTCCTGAAGGGCGAGGCGAAGTTGAAGATGGGACTTTGCGCGGAATCGCAGGGTGACCTGACCAAAGCGCAGAGCTTCTACAGTGAAGTCGAGCGCGACTACAAAGACTCGGCTGCGGGTCGCTCGGCTTCGCAGTACCTACGTCTGCTCGCAATGAAAAACGAAGCGGCGAAATAGATCGGGGTTCGTTTTGAAGTGGAACTTGAAGTTCGTTCTGATGATCGTGATGGCCGGAGCCCTTTCGGCCTGCGCGCAGCTTGAAAAACTGACCGAAAAAAGCCCCCGCCGTCACTTCCAGGTTTCCGTGGACTGGGTGAAACGCGGTCCCGAAAAAACGAACCTCAATTTCCGTAAAATCAATCGTTTCCAGTCGATCGCTTTTGAACACCCCAAGGCGGGGCCGGCCCTGATCCAAGGCAACGCCATCGACGGCGTCGTGGCCTATCGCCGCGCCAATGGCCAAGAGATCTGGCGTCGCCCGATCCCCAATGGCGTCGAGGCGGGGGCGATCCTTCAAGGGGAGCATTTGTTCTTCGGTGGGCTCGACGGCATGTTCTATGCGGTGAACGCGGTGGACGGCTCGGTCTTGTGGAGCTTCCCGACCCGCATCGAAAATATCGCCGATCCGTATTTCCACGATGGTCTGGTTTACTTTTTGACCGGCGCGAACACGCTGTACGCACTGGACGCAGAGACCGGGAAACAGGCTTGGCTTTATTCGCGCCAGGACGGGCAGGCCCTCAGTATCCGCGGCGGTTCGAAGCCGGCCTATCAGAACGGCAGCATCTACGCGGGCTTCTCGGACGGCTCGGTCGTCGCGCTCAACGCCAAGACGGGCGCACTCAAGTGGGAAAAGCAGCTCAATCGCAATAAACGTTTTCGCGATCTGGATTCGGCCCTCACGGTGGAAAACGAATTCCTGTACGTGAGCGGTTTCGACGACTCCTTTTACGCCCTTCGCTCCGCGACGGGTGAAGTCGCCTGGAAATTCGATCAAGGCGGGTACGGCGCGATGACCGTCACCGCGGATCGGATCTTCTACGCTTCCAGTGAATCCGAACTCGTGGCGCTGAACAAAGCGACCGGACAAAAGGTCTGGGGGGCGATGCTGAAGACGGGGCTTCCGACCGCGCCCGTGCTCAGCCGCGGACTCGTCGTTTTCGGCGCTTCGCAAGGCGCGCTGACCTGGGTGGACGCCGGAACGGGCCGCGAGGTCGCGAAGTTCGACACGGGGTCGGGCATCCTCGCTCAGCCCTACGTCGACGAAAAAAACAATCACCTGTACGTGATTTCAAGCGAAGGAAACGTCTACGCGATCAATGCGGGCTGGAAGCTCGCTTCGCTGATTCCTTATTTGCGCTAAATCTCTACCGGCCAAGGAGGTCCCGTGAAGATGAAGTTGATCCTTTTCGTGGGCGTGGCGGCGGTGCTCGCCGGCTGCGCTTCGGGCAACTGCCGTAAACATCAAGCCGAAACCAAAGCCGAAGCGGCGGCGGCCACGACCGAAACCAAGGCCACGAAAAATCCGGAGGCTCCCATGGCTAAAGTCACCGATCGCATCCGCGTTTTCAAATACGATGGCAGCCTTCAGTGCAATCAAGGTAAAGCCATCTCCCTCGAGACCATGCAAAAAGAGCTGAAAGGAATCGAAGTGTTCTCGTCCGAGAATAAACCCGATTCTTTGATGCGCATTCAGCAGTGCGGAACCCCCACGGGCCGCGCCAACGTCTTTGAGATCGCGCGCGAGAACCTCGATGCCGCGAAAAAACTCGGCTTCCAACTCTGGACCTTCGACTGACGGCGACCCGACTCCTCGACGAACTGGAAATCCAGATTCGCGAGGGCCGTCTGCGTGACGTTCAAGAACGACTCGAAAAATTGCGCCTGACCGGCTGGGACGAGGCCCACGTTTTACGTGCGGCGAACCTCGCGCGGCGAGTGCATCGGCCCCGTTTGACCTTGAAGTGGCTGCACGCGCGGATCCGTCCCGAGGCGGGGCTGCGGCAGTCCCCCGCCAGTCCGGAAGAGGTCTGCGAGTACGCCGTCGGCCTTCACCGCATCGGCGCTTATCGCGAAGCCTTGGAGCTTCTGGAGGCCCCCGGCGTGGATGCGGCTCCGCAGGCGCGCCTGTACCAGGCCTTCACGCATTTCGCGCAGTGGGACTATGGACGGGGACTCACGCTGATCGAGTCTTATTTGCGGCATCCCGGACTGACGGACGTTTACCAGCGTCGCGTCGGGCTCATCAACCAGATCGCGGCCCTCGTGTTTCTTGAGGACTATACGCGCGCCCTCGCGGTGGCGGATCCGCTTTTGGAAGAACTTCGGCGCGACCAGCAGAGCCTGCTGTGGGCGAATCTGCTGGAGCTTCGTTCGCAAATCCATATCGGTCGCGGGGATCTGAGTTCCGCGCGCCAAGAGCTCAAAGAAGCCCGAGAGCTGCTGCAATCCTTTGAAACGGTCGAGGGTCTATTCGTCGAAAAGTGGACCGCGATCGTCGATGCGCTCGAGCGCAAAGATCCCGAGGTCCTGCAAGACTTCCGCGGCCGCGCCTTGAAACTCGGACACTGGGAGACCCTGCGCGATCTTGATTTTTATCGCCTTAAAATTGCGCCGAACGAACGTGAGTTCCGTTGGCTTTACTTCGGCACCCCGTACCCCGCGTACCGACGTCGTTTAGAGCAAGAGTTCGCGACGCGTTTTGCCCCGCCGGCCGACGGCTGGGTCGGTTACGGCGACGGGGCGCACGTCGAGATCGATCCTCTACGCGTCGGCGACGAGGTGGGCGAGATCTCGCACCGGATCCTGGTCCTGCTCTTGCGGGACTTTTATAAACCCCAGCGGGTGGGGGAAATCTTCTCGGCCCTTTTTGCGGACGAGTATTTCAACCCGACGTCTTCGGTCAACCGCGTTCACCAGAATATGAAGCGGGCGCGTGAGTTCATCGAAACCTTGGGTTGGCCCATTCGTTTGGAAGAACGCGACGGCGGCTACGGGATTCGTCTCGGCGAACAAACAAAACTTTTCGCACGCGTGCATCCGCTCCCGTTGACCACGGAAGGCTTGGTGCTTGAATCCCTGCGTCCGCATTTCGGCGAGAAGGATTTCTCGGCCCAAGAGGTCGCGGTCGCTTTGGGGGCCTCTTTGGCCAAAGCCGGACGGCTTCTGAAACGCGCCTCCGAAAGCGCACAAATTGAAAAGACGGGGGCGGGGAAGAACACCCGCTACCGTTTGATCTCGCCGGCCGGAATCGCAAACGGCGACTCATTCTGAGAGGCCAACTCCACAAAAACGTCCCCCGCGTTTCCCGCGTGGCCCCGCTTTCTCAATTGTGAAAGGATGGAGTCTCTGTGGGGTATGGAGGTTTGGCTTGAAGGCATTTGTTTATCTTGCTCTCGTGACCTGCTTTTTCGCGCTCGAAACCCGCGCGGGCTCAACCCAGACCAAAGATTACGTCGACGAGGTCGACTACACACAGAAGCTTCCCGCGGGCTCACGCTGCCTTTTCGGCTGCGTCACCAACGATGACGGCACCTTGAGTCCGATCATCCGGCGTTCCACACGGCCCGTTCCGGCCGAGGTGCAAGAGGAAAAAGTCTGGGTTCCCAATCGCGAAGTCCGCTATGAGAAAGAATCCCCTCGCGCGTGTAAATTCGGCTGCGATAAAAACAAGGACGGCACTTTCTCACCACGCGTCCTGGTCCCGAAGTCCCAGGCCGCGAAATACATGAAAGACACGACGATCGCGGGCCCGAGCTCGGCGGACATCTTGGCCGAGGAAAATCGCCGCCGGGCCATCGCCAAAAAGCAAGCCGACGAACAGGCCCGCCTTCGCGAGGCCGCGCGGGTGAAAGCCCGGGACGAAGCCATCGTCGCCGAAGAGACTCGCAAACGCGAGATCGCGAAAAAAGCCGAAGCGGCGCGGTTAAAGGCCCAAAACGACGCGGTCGTTCCGGGCACCCGGGGCGTGGGCGTCGTTGCCGATGAGCCCACGCGATCGCGCGGGACGCGGGATGCGGCTTTGAACGAAGCGGTGAACGCGGCGACGGGGAACGACCCCGCGTTCAATAAAGGACTTCGCGAAAAGCTCGCCCGCGATCCGCTGACGAGTGGATTTACGACCCGCCAAGAATTCGAGGCCTATATGAACTCCGAGAATTTCCGGAATCAGCCGTCGGTCGCCCGTCTTTACGTCGATGCCCGTCAACGCGCGAACGAACAGGCCTTGGGCGTGGCGGTTCCGGCCTCCGAAACTCAAGATAGCGTCCGCGCCGAAATTGAAGCACGACGTAAAAAGATCGAAGAAGAACGGGAAGCCGCAGCCCAAAGGGCCCGGGCCGAGTACGATCGTAAACTCATGGAGGATCAACTCCCCGCGACGCCGAGTTATGAAGACACCACCCGCGAAACCCAAAAGAGCATCGAACGCCTGCGCCAAGATCAAATCAGTGCCGACGCCAATGTCGAAGCCAAGCGCCGCGAACTGCAGCAAGCCGAGCTGGAGCGGGCGCGCCTGAAGGGTACTGCGGCCGACACCCCAAACGGAGGTCTAGGTGTTGCGACGCCGGCCGGGGAGACCACGACCGGAGGTGGGCCTTGTTCGAATCGGAAAATGTCGGCGCGTGAACTTGAAAACTGCTCGATGGAGCAACTCAAAAAAGACAGCCAGGCCGCGGATCAGGCGGTCGCCCGCTGTTTCTATTCGGGTTTCGCGGCGAAGAATGGCGCGAACAACGTTTGCCAGCCGGTGCGCTCCAGTAAAGACGCAAAAGACCTTGGCGTGAAGCTGAACGGCGTCGCCGAAACGAACTGCGGCGGCGGCATGGTGATGTGCAATCCGCTCGTCTTCGGCGTCCAGTCCGACAAACGTGCGATCTGCGTCCGCGGCACCAAAAATGCGTCAAAAGACTGCGCCAAAACCGCGAATCTACAGAGCGAAGACGCAAAAAAACGCTATCAAGAGCTCATGAAAGATGCGGAGAACAAAAAACAGTTCAAAGAACTCATGGCGAAGCACAAACGCTCCTGTGATGCCGCGGCGATGGTTCGTTATGGCGAACACGAAATGAATCAGATCGAGCATGATCGGGCCTTCACGGCCAACATCAAAAACCGCAAAGACAAAGAGGATCACCGGGTCACCTGCGAAGTCTTAGGCGTCGCGATTCAGGTCGCCAAAGAGGCTCAAGGCGCACCAGAATCCGTTGCGTTGCCCACACGCGGAATCCAAGAAGGTGTACCGGTCGAGGGCGAAACTCGACGCTAAAAGATCCTATCTCGTCGTCGTGACATAATATAACTTATCGGAAAACAAAGTCCCCACGAACGTCGGGGGCTCCATTCCTCAATAATTCGTGTTCCTTCTCTTCAAAATACACCCCCAAATCATGGGGATCACTTGCGTTCTCTCACGCCGCATCGGGATTTTTACTTGATCAATACCGATTCTGGTTTTGGAATTTGTCCGTCCAACACCAACGACTCGATAAGGAGATCTAGTGAAGCATCTTGTACTCGCAGCGGCCCTGACATTGATCGTCCCCCAAGCTTTCGCATCGAAAGCGCGCCTGGACAGCCTTCAAGGCGCAACCTTCCTGAAAGACACCCAGACGGTCTTTTTGAATCCCGCGCACATGCATTCGCTGGGTCAGTACCTGACCTTCGAAGCCGGCGCTCAAGGCACCACCGGCACCAAAGCGGAAGGTGGATTCCTGCGCAATGACGGCGACGTGAAGTACGGTGCTTATTTGGGCCACATGAGCCCCTTCCAGAACGCTTACCGCGCGAGCGGCTACGCTCTGGGCGGAACTTTCCTGGCGCAACAGAACCCCGTTTCGTTGATGTACGGAAAAAATGACTGGGGCGTCGTCCTGGATTTGTCGAACTCGGATAAAAAATCGACCTCCGAAAAAGAAACCACCGTCGGTATCCGCTTCGGCCAACAAGCTGAAGATTCGGAATACTATGTTTCGCTCGACCTGTTGGGGAACGCGGAAGCGGCTTCGAACAAAATGTCGACGACCGTTCTGGGTCTCGGCTACGAAAAAGCTTCGGGCGCATGGTACTACAACGCTTCGCTCGCTTACGCGATGACGAAAGCGGATGTGGCTCCCGCCTCGGAAAGCGGAAGCGAAGCCCTGATTTCGCTCTCGGCGGCGAATCGTTCGCTGAAAACCGATCGCGCGGACATCTATTACGGAGCGGGTCTGGACATCGTTAGCGGTAAAATCGCTTCGGCGAATCGCTCGATCCTGCGCCTGCCCCTGTTCTTGGGTCTGGAACACCAGACTTCGAGCTGGCTCGTGACTCGCGTGTCGGTGTCGCAACCCTTGTTCATCTCGAACGCGAAAGATCAAATCTCGGCAGCGACCGCGGATACCGACACCCTGGCGAACGCGACTCGCGTTGCGGCGGGCGTTGGCATCAAGTACCAAGAATTCGTGATCGACGGTTCGGTCATGGCGGCGGCGAACGGAAACATCAACGGGAACCAGGTCCTGTCGCAAGCGGCCCTCACCTACACGTTCTAAGGAAAGGGGAAGATCATGAAGATCTCTCGCCAATTTCTGACTCTCTCCACGAGCCTCGTGCTCGTGGGCGCGGGCGCCTTGAGCCTTTCGAGCTGCGGTGGGGATGACTCCCTGTCGGGCGCGGGGGGATCCATGAAGGCCGCTTCGGCGGGTGCCGCCGCGGCGATTTTCTTGGCCGGCAATCAAGGGATCAACCTTGAAATGAAACCGGATAGTGCTCCCAACCTCACTCAACTCGGCATGCAAGGAACCAGCTTCCAATCGGTGGCCGCGGAAGAGGAGGATCCTTTCAAGGATTGCGCTTCGAAATCTCCGGCGAATCCCAAGGACGATGACGGCGACGGCATCCCCTTGGAGTTCACGCGTGAGTACGACTGCACGGATATCACCGTCCAGGGTGGCTACGTGTATTCGGCGCAAGGAAAGTTCACCATCATCGATCTCAACGACAAAGATAAACGCTATATGGAAGGCGGCTATCGCTACGAGATCGATTACAAGGGCAAGTACGAGAATCCGACATTCCCCTATACGAATACCTACTCGCACCAGGGCTTCTACGACTCGCGTGTGGTCGGTAACTCGTATGTTTTCAAATCAGAATTTTCGGCGGGCTTCGCGGGCGAAGTAAAAGGTTTCCCTTTCGAAGGAAAGTGGCGATCGAATTACCAGACCGTGTGGACCCCGGACGATGCGAACAACAAATGGGTCTCGGGCAAAGTCGCCTTCTCGGGTTTCATCGCGCTGGAAGGCAATTTCAGCCACGAGGACGAGGAAAACTACAACGTCGCGTGGGAAATCGGATCCAATGGCCTGGAGTACGCTTACGGCGCACCCTCGAACTGCACGTATTACAAGACGGGCACGATGTGGTGGATCGACGGTGCGGGCCAGAAGTACGAAATTCAATACAATTGTAACAGTCGGAAGGTTCTGTTCCAGGGACAAGAAGTCTCTTTGAACTAAAACCAGTTCGAGCTGATTCAAGCGCCGGGGCGGGGGTTCAAATCCCCGCCCTTTTTTATTTCAGGGTGTATTGACGGGTGCCCGCAAGAACGGCAAATTCCGTCCTCCATGCACGCCGATTCCCCCTCCCCGACCTCCATTTGCGATTACCAGTCTCGTTGTTCGGGGTGTTCGTACTGGGGCATTCCGCTCAGCGCGCAGATCAACCACAAAACCGATGGCCTCCGTCAAGAATGGGACTCGATCGGTCTTGGACTCTGCCCCGAAATCGAAGTGTTCAGCCTTGCGGACCGGGGCCTGCGCGACCGTTTGGACTTTCGCTGGCAGGACGGGCGCTTCGGGCTTTTTGATCGCAATCGGGATGAGGTCGTCGATCTCGAGAGTTGCCTGCAGTTGTCGCCCCGTCTGGCCTCCTGGCTCACGGATTTTCGCGCGCGGGAGTTCGCGTTCAAAAAGGCCACGATTCGTTTGCGGGTCTCGCCCGAAGGACGTCGCGGCGTTTGGCTGGACCTTCCGAACGAGGACGTCAAAGAGCTGATCGAGGACGGCGTCCTTCTGCGCCAACTTCTCGAGATGGCGGTCGTCGAAATCGGGCAACGCCGCAAACATCTTTACGTCGACGAAACGGATGGACGTTTACGCCTGGCGAAGGATCCACATTTCGAAACCTGGACGCGGACGTGGTCCGACGGACGCCCCTTGCAACTCTGGTCCCGGATCGCGGACTTCTCGCAAGCCGGGGATGCCATCAACCAAATGCTCGTCGGCGCCGTGGCCCGGCACTTCGCGAACGAAAATGTGGTTTTGGATTGGGGCGCCGGCTCGGGGAATCTGAGCCTGCCCGCCCTCCCCCACGCGCGCGAGGTCTGGGCGCTCGATCACGACGAATTCGCACTCATGGGATTGCGCCGCACCCAAGAGGCCGCAGGGCTTACGCAACTGCGTATCGAACGGATGGACTTTCATAAGGTGGGGGTCTTCGAAGAACTCACGCGTAAAGCGAGCCAACGCTTCGAACAGGAAAGCCAGACCTGGATCGTCGATCCTCCGCGCTCGGGGGCGGGGGCGCTTTTCTTTGAAGTACCCGACGCGGTGACCAAGATCGTTTCGGTGTCCTGTTTTCAGCAGAGCTTTCTGCAGGACAGCTTCGAACTCACGCGCCAAGGCTTTCGCTGCGAATCGCTTGCGTTGGTCGATCAATTCCCGCAGACCCACCACGGTGAGTGGGTCTCGAAGTGGACACGATAGACGGTTATCTGAAGTGCTGTTGCACGAGTGGCAAACCCGAAAGGCGGCCGGCCATGTCTTCGCCGACGATCAGCGACAGGATGGGCAAAGTGACGATGCCCGTGACCGTGACCAGAAAGAATCTTTGAATCACGCGCAAAGAGTAGTCGTTCGCGATGCGCTGGCGGGCCTCACCTAAACGAATACCGCAGGCCCACTCCCCGATCGTGCATCCCGCGAACACGCGAAACGTCAGCAGATAACAAGTGAAGACCAGCAGGACGCATCCCGCGAAGCCCCAAAGGAATTGGTGCTGAATGAAACGGGAGACGGCGCTAAACGAAACCCCCGAAACGAAGACGAAAAGATAAGCGAAAAAGCACGTCAGCGAAAAGCAGATCAAAAGATCCACGACGGCCGCGAAAGCCGACCACGCCAGCAAAATCCAACGCGGGCCGCGCGAGCTCGAACCGCGGTGAAACGCGACGGGCGGCGAATCCTGTACGAAGTTCCAGTTGCGATGGGGAACGACCTCATCTAAGCGCAAACGCGGACGACGGGGTCCCGTCGGCACGGGGTCCTTCACTGGATGACTCTCGGGGCGGTTGATTTCGATTTCCATATCCATACGAGAGCCTTCCTTAGCGTGTCCCAGGCATCACCGGGATCGTCGTCCCGGGAATGGTCGTCGTCGTTCCGGGCAAGATCACGGGGCCGGTCGGCGGGGGCGCAATTCGCAGCTGTTGCGGTTGGTACATTTGATAGTAAGCCGACCACTGCTGTTTCATTTGCTGTTGTTGCGCATAGTAGGCCAGGAAACCCACGCCGACGGTCATCAGACCGCCCAGCATGCCTTGCATACCGCCGTTTTGTTCCCACCAGGATTTCTGCGGGCGCTCGCGGCGTGTCCGCTCACGACGTTCGCGATCGCGGCTTTTGTATTTGTCGACCAGACTTCCGGTGTCGGCGGGGCGATCGGCTTCGCAACCGATCGGTTTCGCCGAGCTTGAATACTTCGAACGTAAACCACCGCCGCAAACGCAGTAGTAGTGCGTCCGCACTTCACCTTGCGAGTTACAGGTGATCGAAGCGACCGATCCGCCGGCGCAATCCAGCGCCGCTTCACGCAGCGGCAAACCTTCGCACTGAACGCCACTTTTCACGTCCGAGGCCGGTGCGGGTGCGGGAGCCGAGTCTTTATAAACGACGGTCGTGTTGCCGTCGTGGTACTGATCGCCTCCGTCGCGGCCGCCGCCATCGTCGAGGGACTTATCGGGCACGGGCAACTCCACCGGAGTATCCGCGGCCGGCGTCGCCTTACCGAGGCTGCCGTTGGTCGTCGTGCCGGGAGTTTGATCGTTGCGTGCGATCGCGGGTGCGCTGGCCGTACAGGTCAAATCCGTGTAGGTGTCGCGCATCTTGGCGAGCGTTTCGCAGTTGGTCTCCATCAGGACTTTCATCCGTTTTTCGAGTTCTTGGCACTCGTTGATCTGCTCGTTTTTGGGTTCCTTGCAAAGCAGACGGATCTCATTAATTTTCAGCGACAACTCCTGCATTCTTTTGTCGAAATCGTCTTTCGACTTAATTCCCAGGAAGAAGTCATAGACGTTCTTCTGGTTACGCATGTTGCAGCTTTCCGCGGTGCTGTTGAGCTGGCCGGGTTCGAATTTATGGATTCCGCATTCGGCATTCGCCCCGTACAGATCCTTGGCGCAAACGTAAGTGCCGGGACATTTGACCGCGTCTTTGGCCGCGGCCGGGGGGACGCAAACTCCGTTTTCGTAAGCGCCGATCCAACCCAAAGAAAGGCAAGAGCCGGTGGGTTGATTCGAAGCGTGGGCTTCACTCACCGCGCTTGTCCACAACATCGATGTTTTCGAGGGCGCTTTCGATTTCTTCGCGGGAGACTTGCGACCGTTCATCCCGTTCTGCGCGCGCTCGGCCAGACGCAAAGCCTCACGGACTTGCTCCGAATAGTTCAAGCGGTCTTGGGGACGCAGCAGCGCCAGTTCATTGCTGTAAAGAAAACGCGTGAACTGAATCCGGTCGGCGACGCCGACGCCTGGACCATAGGCCTCGGCCACCATACGTACGGGACTGTAAATGTCCGCCATCGCGAATTTCTTATGGATGTCTTTGCCACCCGAGGGGTAGGTCAGGCTCGCGACCTGGTCACCACGGAAACTCAATGTCGCGGTGGCGCTCTGTCGTCCCTTTTGCGCGATCAGCTGCACGTCTTCAAAACGGCCGTTCTTGATCATACGCACTTCGAGTTTCGGCAGTTTCAAGTTCGGATTTTGCTCGAGCATCCGCTCGATTTCGAAGCGAAACGCGAGCGGCAGCTCGGACTTGGTCATCTCGTAGATGTCGCGCAACTTCACGTCGCCTTTCGACCATCCCGAACGTTGCAGGAAGTTTTTCAGAGCGGGAACGTCGTCTTGAGGATAGGCCGAAGCGACCTGAACCCAGGTGAAAGTCACCGCCAAGATGTTGAGCAAACAACGCCGAAAAAACTTCTTCATAGTTCCGTTATCGGACAGTCATCGCGTCCTCTTGAGACGAGGATTGAAGGCGCATCTAGTCCCCATCCTTGGTCCGGTTCCATCGCGGTTGACTGTACGCGTGACGCCTCGTTTTGCGAGAATGGGACATGACATCGAACTCTTCATCCGCCGCGGGTGGCGCGAAGGATTTTTTTGAGAGCCTGGTCCAGCTGGCCCAGGTCATGAAATCCGAGCCCGGGAGAATCAATGCGGACCTGAATCGCCGCGGTGAAGAGCTGCTCGGAATTTTTCAAGACACCAACTATCGCAATTCTCTTCAAGATCTGCGCGCGCAAAAAATTCGCGCGATCGAGATGACCGCCAAAGATATTTCCGAAGGTGTCATGACCTTGCAAAGCTCTTCGATCGGCGTTTCGTATGTCGAAGGCAAGTTCCTGCCCTTCGTGACGCCCCACGGGACCCCGCCGCGGGGAAATGTGGTGTTCTCGCTCAACTGGCGCGAAAGCAAAGCGTTCCATAGTTGGCGCAGCCAAGAAGAAAAAGAAATCAACCAAGAAGACATCAACGTTTCGCTCTACCGCTTGGCGGTCATTCTTTCCGAGGTCATCTGATGGATCCCGTCCCCGTCCCTTCTCCGACACCCACCGCCTGGATCCAAACGCAAAGCCTGGAATTGCTGCTGGGATTCGAGCCCTTCTTTCTGCTCTCGGCCCTCGTGTTTTTGGCCTGGGGCTTCTACAAAGGATTTTTGCGCGGCCTTTCGGAAGAACGGCACCAAAGTTTGCGCGGGCAATTCGCGAATCTTTTGAAGCACTACCTCACGTTGGGGCTTCTCTTCTCGTTGTACATACTTCTGCACTCGAATTGGTTTTTGGGAATGCAGATTCAAAAGCTCGTGCCCTACGTCGCGATCATGACGTTTTTCTGGGGCGGCCTGGTTTTCATCAAAGCCAGCCGCATGATCATCCTGCAGTACCTTTTCTTGGGCTCGATGCGCGCGGGAGTCCCGCTGTTGATCGTGAACATCGTGACGCTCGTGTTGTCGATCGTCCTGACGCTCTGGGGCGCCTCCCAGGTTTTCAATTTACAGCTGGCGCCGCTGCTCGCGACCTCGGCCGCGTTTTCGATCATTTTGGGTCTGGCGCTGCAGGATACGCTTGGCAATTTGTTCGCGGGCATCGCCCTGCAGGTCGATCACAATTTCGAAATCGGCGATTGGCTCGAGGTCTACCACTCGTCCGGTAAGACGGTCGGCCAAGTGAAAGAGATCAGCTGGCGCTCGACGACGCTCATCGGTTTCACCGAGGAAGTGATCGTGCTTCCCAATCGGACCATGGCGGGGGCGCAGATCGCGAATTTCCAGGCCGGAGACATGCCCTTTATCCGCAGCCAGATGTTCCGCCTTCCTTACGGAGTCGACTCGGACCGCGCGAAGAAAGCGCTCGTGCAAAGCCTGGAGGCCATTCCCGAAGTGCGCAAGTACCCCGAGCCGCTCTGCCTGGTCACCGAGACGAACGAATCCTTCCTGAGCTTCAAGCTCGTGTACTACATCGACAACTACGGCCTGCAGTTCGTCCTCGGGGACCGCGTGGTTCTGGCGGGCTGGCGCGCGCTGGAAAAAGCCGGTTTCGAATCCGGCCGCAACACCCTGAAAGTCATGGGTTTCGACGGCAAGGTGTAACCCGCCGCCGTCGATTGTCCGAACACTCCGGAAAATCCTTCACGGAGTCCTCTCCCAGCTCGCCTTCCGAGGCGTTCTCCCGCGGCACGAAACTTGGAGTTTTCGGGACCGTTGGAGGCCCGGCGTGAGCCCATTTGCTCGCACTTTCATTCAAACGATCGTCCTTGCCAGCGCGGCGATCGTGACGGGTTGTCTGCCCGCACCGAAAGGCGAAATGCCGATCCACTACGCCGAAAATCCCGACGTCAAGCCGGCGGCTTGGGAAAAGCGCGGACCCGAGGCCCGGCAGTGGACGCTCCATACCTACAACGAGCTTCGTCAGACCCTGCCCTCGCCGGCGGACCTCACCCCCCGTGACCTTAAGGATTTCTGTCCCGAGTACACGACCATGGCTCGCAAGGACCGCCTGAATTTTTGGGTGCAACTCGTGAGCGCAATGACCCGCTACGAATCGGGTTTTAAACCGGAAACGGAACATACCGAGAATTTTAAAGATCAATACGGGCGTCAAGTGGTCAGCCGCGGTCTTCTGCAAATGAGCATCGGGAGCGTCGAAAAACAATGCGGGATCGTGCACGTGAATCAACTGCACAACCCGTTTCGCAACTTGAGCTGCGGCGTGAAGCTGTTGGTTCGCTACGTCAGCCGTGACGGGGTTCTGAGCGACAAGGTCGGAGACAACTATCAAGGCGGCGCACGCTACTGGGCGGTTTTACGTCCGGGGCACAAGGACTTCCTCGCGAACATTCAAAGCGCGACGAAAAGTTTCTGCGAGAACTACCGGTAAATATCAAAAATGAAGGGCCGTCGTTGTTCGTCGGACCATCTAGGAAGATGGTCGTCTCTGCTTCATCAGACCATCTAGGAAGATGGTCGTCTCTACTGGACTCGAACCAGTGACCTTCTCCATGTCAAGGAGACGCGCTACCAACTGCGCCAAGAGACGAATCGAGAGGGGCCAACTTAGCAAGAGGTCTCGGGGACCTCAAGGGGTTTGTGAGGCATTTCCGCGAGGGAGTGATCCGCTAAATTATTGGCTAAAATGTGGGCAAAGTGGCCCGACCAAGCCTCAAAAAGAAGCTGGAGGGAGGGCAACTCGGCCCCGTAATCGGAGAGCCGATCCAGGGCGGCTCCCCGCACCCCGCAGCTGCGAATCGTGGAGAAGAGCGAGAGGTCGTTCGTGACGTTGAGGCTCACCCCATGGCGGGTGATCCCGCGCTCAATCCTCAGGCCGATAAAGGCGATTTTACCGCGTTCCGTGACGAGCCCCGCGCCCTCCGCCGGACGGCTTGTCACGCCGTAGTCCAAAAGCAGAAGGCGGGTCGCCTCCTGTATGGCCTCAACGAATTCGCGGACGCCGAGTCCGCGCGCGCGCAGATCGAAGATCGGATAAATCACCAGTTGTCCCGGAGAATGAAGCGTCGCCTGCCCGCCCCGGTCCGTGGGGATGACGGGGATGTCAGACCCCGCGGCCTCCGGCGAAATATCCGCCACGAGGGAGCCACGACTGCCGAGGGTGATGACGGAGGGATGTTCGAAACCGAGCAGAAGATCGTCCGAGGGAATTTCAATCCGCCAGGGGGAGCCCGCGCGGCGACGCTCCCAACTCGCACGCTGAATTTCAAGCGCGGCGGGATAGTCGGTGAGACCGCGCCAATCAGTAGTAAAGTTCAACCTTGTCGTTTTCACGAAACCCCGCGCCCGAGTGGACGACCGCAATCGCGCCATCCTGGCCGAAGTAACTGACGACTTCAAGAGTCCCCTTCATGCGCCCGGCAACTTTTCCAATGAAATTTCCGCTTTGGGGATCGTAAATCTCATCGCCGTCTTCCGAAACTTTCAAAAGATCGCCGATCTGCAGGCCCGAAATCTGCCCCACATTCAGGAAAATGCGATCCCCGTTCACGAGCGCGATGCGCCCTTCCCAGCTCATTTTATCGAGCGCGCCGTTGATCTGCGGCGTGAAATCCAGGAAGGCTTCGGTCACGAGTTTTTCGACGAGCTCGGGATTGTTCGCGAAGAAACGGTCGGATTCGACCTTTTCGGCCACGCGGTAGTTCGCCTCTTCGAGCGTCACCGTTTTCACGGTGTTGAAGAGCTCTTTGCCCGTGCGGGCCGCGGACACCCGCACCCGGACCACGGCTTCAAATTTCGTCTTCAATTGACGGAAAACGCCGACGGGATCGGCTTGGCGCTGCACCTTCAGCGACATGAGCTTCCCTTCCAAGACGGCATTTGCGCCCAGCGACTGTGCGGACTTGGCGATCTCGGTCAGATTGTATTCGCCGCCCGCAAGTTTCGAGGTCCACTCGGACTTCAAATCTTTGGTGTCGACCACGATCAAATCGCCCGTGCGGTTCAGCTCACGGATGAACTCCGTGCGCGCGCGATCGTTGAACTCTTGCGACCGCAGCCCTTTGTCGTCCAAGAACGGCAGGATCATCAGCCGCTTGCGCGGTGAACCGTTCGCTTTGGTCGACATCATGTCTTGTTCACTGACCCGCTTCTGAAGCGTTACGGGTTCACGAGTGGCACAGCCACTCAGAAGTAAGACGGCGCAGCTCACGAGAATCAAAGAGGACCAGCCGTTATGTTTCAAAAGTCACCCCTACTGCGCGAATTGATAGCGAAGTTCGTCCGCCAACACGTCTTTCAGCACCATCTTACCACTGCCGACGGGGATCTCCGACACCCTTTGGGCCAGATCTTTCGGAGCGACGGGTGAATCCATTTCGAAGGTGGTTGAGGTCGAATTGATCAATCGCTCACGCAACGTCTTGACCTCACGGACCTTCGTCCGAAAGCCATCCCGGAAGGCTTCAATCTGCGCCGGGCTGAGAGATCCCGCCACCGTAATCCTGTAGTTATTCGACTGAATCGCGCCCCGCTGCCACGCCTCGATCGTCTGGTTCGCAAGATCTTTCGCGACCGTCTCAAAGACGTCGCGCAGGCGATTGGAGACGATCCCGACTTTGGCGTTTTTCTCGAGTGGGACTCGGCGTCCGACTTGGCCGAGCACACGGTTGCGCGGAACGTGCAGCGTATGCAGCTTCAATTCCAATTCGCGTCCCGTCGCTCCGCCGGCGATGATTTGCACCTCGCCCAGAATGACAACTTGGCTTTGGCGTTGGGCGCTCAGCTTTTGGATATCCGAAACCCCGAGCTTAAATCCGCCCTCCGTATAGGCCTCTTGGAAACGGAACTGCTGGGGCGCGAGGATGAAGAACCCCTCTTTCAAAAACTCCCGGCGCGACACTTGTTCGAACTCCGCGCTCCAGTTTGCCAGGCCCTGGTTCGGATTTGTCGTCCACCACGCGAACTGCTCGGAATCGGTTTTATCGATCCACGCCACGAGCGGCAAAATCACCGGCGGAACGTCGGATTCGAAATACAGGCCCTGATTGATCAGCAGCTGGTCGAGGTCGTCGACGTTGATCCGCACCTGCACCGACATTTTGTGACCGTCGGCGGTGGTTTCAAGATTTCCGGCTTTCGAGAATGGAATCAAACGCGAAGACAGGCGCAGGACCTTGCTTTGGATCGCCGCGCGATTTTTTTGAAAACGCTCGGGCCCCAGGGTTTCCCGCACGAGATCTTCGATCGCCTGCGTTTGTGCCTGATCCAACAGAACCCGCCGCGCGGTCGCGGGGTTTTTCTCTTTCGTGGTGACGTCCACGCTACGTTCGATGGTCGCGCCACCCGCATACAGTGAACCGAAAACCAGTAGCGCACCCAAGATCCGTCCGAGATGTGAAGTCAAAGCTCCTCCAAACGCCAAAGCCCTTCGCAAGGCTTATGTTACCGCTCGCTCATACTAATTCAAATCGATAAAGTCCGTGCGACCGATCGAAGTGTGGATCTGTTCGAAGAGCTGCGGTGACACGATGACCCCGCGATGGCTTTCCGATTCCAGTTTCACCGTACGCCCCATCTCGGCCAAATGAATGCGGAATTCGACGGGAGTCTCTCCGGTATTCTCGTTCAAAATCCCCGCGAGCGCCGGATACGCGTCCTCGGGCACCTGGCCCATATCGAAGACCAATCGCCGCACGCGTTTCATGGAGTCTTCGAGTTTCAAGACCGAATCGGCGATGATCTTGGCCTGGTTGTTTTCAACCTCCAAGAAACCGCCCACCAAAACCGGCTTATCTTCTTTTAGGATCTGCTCATTCTTGGCGAAAAAATCCGGAAAGATGACCAGCTCGGCCGCCCCGGTCAGATCTTCAAGTTTCGCGAACGCCATCCGCGTTCCCTTTTTCGTGATGAGTTCCCGCATCTCGGAAATCAGTCCGGCGACCACGACGCGTTTTTTTCCCGCATCCCGATTGCGATGATCGTACTTCGGCGGATTGTCCTTGATCACCGCGCGCTCATGCTCGGCGAAGATCTCCGGGAGTTCGGCGACGGTTCCGGTCGTCCACAGGCGTGATAACTTTTCGAAACCCTTCAACGGGTGATCGCTCAGATAAAAACCCAAAACTTCTTTTTCGTAGGTCAAAGAGGCGGTCCGCGACCACAACTTCACGTCCTCGAGTTCGACCTTGCCGCTCTCTTCCTCGGACAGATCGAAAAGCGAAACCTGACCGATTTCGCGGTCCCGGCGCGATCCCTCGGCGCGGTCCAAGAACTTCTGATAACCCGCCAAAAGCTGCGCACGGTGGGCGCCGAAGTCATCCAGTGCGCCGGACTTGATCAGGCACTCGACCGACTTCTTGTTCATTTTTTTGCTGTCGACGGACTCGAAAAACTGCTCCAGCGATTCGAACTTCTGTCCCGGCAACTTCTGGCGAGCCTCGACGACTCCTTGGATCGCGCTTTCGCCGAGGCCTTTGATCGCCCCCAGACCGAAATAGATATCCTCGCCGCGGACGGCGAAAAGCAGATCCGAATGATTCACGTGCGGGGGGCGGACTTCCAGCCCGTGCTTCTGCGCATCCTTCACGTACTTGACGACCTTTTCGGTGTCGCCCATCTCCGTGGACAGCAGGGCCGCGTAGAACTCTGCCGGATAGTAGTGTTTCAAGTACGCGGTCTGGGCGGCGACGACGCAGTAAGCGGCCGCGTGCGATTTGTTGAAACCGTAATCCGCGAACTTGTACATGAGGTCGAAGAGCTCGTCGGATTTCTTCGGATCGAAGCCTTTTTCCGTCGCGCCTTTCAAGAAGCGCACGCGGTGCTGATCCATCTCTTCTTTGATCTTTTTCCCCATCGCGCGACGGAGCATATCCGCTTCACCGAGCGAGTAGCCCGCGATCCGCGAAGCGATCCCCATGACCTGCTCTTGGTAGACGATAATTCCGTAGGTCTCTTCCAAAGAGTCCTTCAGCTCGTCGAACAGGTATTCCACCGGCGATTCGCCGTTTTTCCGTTTCGCGTACTCGGGAATCATCGCCATCGGGCCCGGACGGTAAAGGGCGTTGATCGCGGTGATGTCGAAGAAGTTCGTCGGTTTGATCTTGCGGATGGCATCGGTGATGCCCTCACCTTCGAACTGGAAGATCCCCGCGGTATCGCCTTTCGCCATGAGCTCGTAAATCCCGGGATCGTTCAGCGAAATATCCTGGGTCGCGATCTCTTTACCTTTATTGTCTTTGATGAGCTTCAGCGCACGGTGGATGTGCGTGAGGGTCTTCAGTCCCAAGAAGTCGAACTTGATCAGTCCGATCTTCTCGGAGTGCTTCATGTCGTACTGAAGCACGCTTTCGCCGTTCGCCCCGCGACTGAGCGGCGCATGACTGACGAGCTCGCCGTCGGCGATGACGACGCCGGCGGCGTGGATTCCCGCGTGACGAACCATCCCTTCGACCCGGCGGGCGAGGTCGATCAGCGTCGCGACCTGCGGATTCAGATCCATCATCTCGTTCAGGCGCGGCTCCATCTGGAGCGCTTCTTCGATGGTGATATTGAGCTTATCGGGAACGAGTTTGGAGACCTGATCGGAATCCGCGAAGCTCATCCCCAGAACGCGGGCAACGTCGCGGATCGCCGCGCGCGTCTGCAGTTTTCCGTAGGTGATGATCTGCGAGACCGAAGGTGCACCGTACTTCTGCGTGACATAATCGATCACTTCCCCGCGACGATCCTGGCAGAAATCGATATCGAAGTCGGGCATGGAGATCCGCTCGGGGTTCAAGAACCGCTCGAACAGAAGTTTGTAAGGCATGGGGTTCAGATCCGTGATCGACAGCACGAAGGCGACGAGTGAACCCGCCCCCGAGCCCCGACCGGGACCGACCGGAATGTCGTGCCCCTTCGCCCACTTGATGAAGTCCGAGACGATCATGAAGTAACCGTTGAAGCCCATGCGGTCGATGACGCCCAGCTCGTACTTCAGTCGCGAAACGTAGGCTTCGCGGTCCTCATCCGAGAAACTTTCCCCGCGCTCGACCATCTCCTGAATCCGCAGCTCCAGACCTTCGAAGCTTTGCTTCTCGATGGTCTGCGCGATGGTGAGGCCGTCTTCCGTCGGGAAGCTCGGCAAGTGGTAGATCGGTTTACCTTTGTCGTCTTTGAGTTTGAACTTGATGTCGACGAGTTCCGCGATCTTCAGCGTATTGTCGCACGCCTCGGGAATGTCCTTGAAGAGTTCGCGCATCTGTTCGGGCTTTTTGAGATAAAACTGCTCCGACCCCAAACGCACGCGCGACTCGTCCTGCAGCGATTGGTTGTTCCCGATACAGAGCAGGACTTCCTGAGACATCTGATCGTCTTGATTCAGGTAGTGGACGTCGTTCGCGGCGACGAGCGGGATCCCGCGATCGTTCGCGATCTCGCGCAGGAAGTCCTCGGTCTTCTTCCAGTCCGGAAGCCCCGTGCGGTTCAGCTCAAGATAAAAATTTTCGCCGAAGGTCTTCTGGTAGAAGTCGACGCGTTCGCGTGCTTTATCCGGACCGAAATCGCGGAAGGTCTGCACGATATCGCCCTTGGAGCCACCCGAGAGGATGATCAGATCCTCGCCGTATTTCGTGAGCAGCTCGTCGTCGATGCGGGGCTTGTAGTAGAAACCTTCCGTGAACCCCAACGTCGAGATCCGGCACAGATTGCGGTAGCCGTTGTGATTTTTCGCCAGCAGCACCAGCCGCGTGGGATCGCGACGGATTTCGTTGCGGTCGCCGCCCCGTTGGTGGCGATTGTTGTTCGGCGCAAGATAGGCATCGAGTCCCAGGATCGGCTTTACGTTCTTGTCTTTGCACGCGAAGTAGAACTCGATCGCGCCGTACATGTTGCCGTTATCGGTCAGCGCGCACGCGGGCATACCGTACTCGGCCGCCTTCTTCGCGATCGCTTTCACCCGCGCGGAGGCCTCCAGCAGCGAGTATTCCGAATGAACATGCAAATGCGCAAATGACACCGAGATCCCCTTTTCTCGTTTCTCTCTGTTTTAAATAATCCCCATCCTCAGAAAAAACTGAGAAGGGTCCAAGGGCAAGGCGGGAGGAGGAAGGCGTACCCTGTGGGTACGTCGACGACGACCAACGCCGTCCCTTGGGCGCTTATCAGTTTTTTACTCCCACTCGATGGTGCCGGGGGGTTTGCTGGTGACATCATAGACTACCCGGTTCACCCCGCGAACCCGATTCGTAATTTCGTTCGAAACTTCCCGTAAGAACTCGAATTCAAACGGATACCAATCCGCCGTCATCCCATCGGAACTTGTGACCGCACGCAGCGCGAGCACATTTTCGTAGGTTCGGCCGTCGCCCATCACACCCACGGTTTTCACCGGAAGCAGAACGCAGAACGCCTGCCAAATTTTATGATACAGGTCTTTCTCTTTCAGTTTCGAGATAAAAATATCGTCGGCCGCCACCATCGTTTCGATTTTCTCGGCCGTGATTTCACCCAAGATCCGAATCGCCAAGCCCGGCCCCGGGAAAGGGTGACGCATGAGCATATCCTGCGGCAGCCCCAGACGCTTCCCGATCTCGCGGACTTCGTCTTTAAAGAGCTCCCGCACCGGCTCGACCAGCTTCAAATTCATCTTGGCCGGCAGCCCACCCACGTTGTGGTGGGACTTGATGGTGACACTAGGCCCCCCACGCGACGACACGCTCTCGATCACGTCGGGATAAAGAGTCCCTTGCGCCAGCCACTTGATTTCGACCCCTGCCGGTTTGTTCGCATCAAAAACTTCAATGAAAACCCGCCCGATGGTTTTGCGTTTCTGCTCGGGATCCGAGATTCCCGCCAGCGCGGTCAAAAATTCCTTCCTCGCATCAACCCCTTTCACGTTCAGCCCCAAAGCTTGAAGCTTCGTCAGCACGCTCGTGAATTCGTTTTTACGCAGAAGTCCGTTGTCGACAAAAACGCAGTGAACGCGCTCGGCCCCGAGGGTCTTCGTCAAAAGCGTCGCCACCACCGTCGAATCGACGCCGCCCGAAAGCGCGCACAGGACGTGATCGTTTCCGACCTGGGCTTTCACCCGTTGCTGCAAGACTTCGATGATGTGCGGGGCGTTCCAGTTCGGCAGAGCGTTTGCGACCTGGGTGGCGAACGCCTTCAGGATCTCGATGCCGTTTTCGGTGTGCGCCACCTCGGGGTGGAATTGCACGGCCCAGACGCGATGCCCTTTCAGCGCCGCGGGGTGACCGCCTTCCGAGGTGCCCACGATCTTCAGATTCGCGGGCGGCACCTTCACGACGTCACCGTGACTCATCCACACCTTTTGCTCTTTCGGAACGTTTCCGAAGGGCTCTTTCCAGGACACTTTCGAAAAGCCGTATTCGCGGTGTTCGGATTTTTGCACGATCCCGCCCATGTGCGCGGCGATCAGCTGCATGCCGTAACACACGCCCAGCAGCGGCGCGAGCTCAAGCAACTCATCGATATCGCGTTTCGGCGCGTTCTCATCGTAGATGCTCGACGGCCCCCCGCTCAGAATGATCCCCAGAGGTTTCAGCGCCTTGATCTTTTCGAGCGGTTCGTCGAACGGCACGATCTCGCTGTAGAAGTTCAACTCGCGCAAACGGCGCGCGATCAGCTGGGTCAATTGCGACCCAAAATCCAAAATCAAAAACGGACGTTCCGCGGAAGTCTGAGTGCTCATTTTTAGTTTTCCATCCGGTAGTTGGGAGCTTCACGCAAAATGCTGACATCGTGGACGTGGGATTCGCGAAGACCTTGGCTTGAGATCTGAACGAAGCGCGCCCGCTCTTGCAGTTCGCTGACGTTCGTCGCCCCCACGTAACCCATCCCCGCGCGCAGCCCACCCACCAGCTGGTGAATGATCGCCGAAGCCGCGCCCTTATAAGGAACACGCCCCTCGATCCCCTCGGGGACGAGTTTGTCTTCTTCCGCCACGTCCATTTGTCCGTAGCGGTCCTTCGAGCCCTTTTTCATCGCGGCGAGCGAACCCATACCGCGGTAAAGTTTGTAGGTCCGGCCTTGGAACAGGATCGTCTCGCCGGGGGATTCTTCCGCGCCCGCGAGCAGATTGCCGATCATGACGGAGTTCGCGCCCAACGCCAAAGCTTTGGTCACGTCGCCCGAGAACTTGATTCCGCCGTCGCCGATGATGGTCTTGCCGTGCTTTTTGGCGATCTTCGAGCACTCCATGATCGCCGAGATCTGGGGCATCCCCACGCCCGCGACCACGCGGGTCGTGCAGATCGAGCCGGGACCGACGCCGACTTTCACGACGTCCGCGCCCGCTTTAAAGAGCGCCTCGGTGCCGTCGGCGGTGACGACGTTCCCCGCGACGATGATCGTATCCTTGAACGTCGAGTTCACGCGCTTCACCATCTCGAGCACGTTTTTGGAATGGCCATGGGCCGTGTCGATCACGATCACGTCCGCCCCCGCCTTCACGAGCGCGCCCACACGTTCAAAGCTGTCGCTCCCGACGCCGACTGCGGCGCCGACGAACAGACGCCCCTGCGAGTCCTTCGTCGCCTGCGGATAGTTCTGCGCTTTTTCGATATCTTTGATCGTGATGAGGCCCATCAAAAGGCCCTCTTTTCCGACCACGGGAAGTTTTTCGATGCGGTGTTGTTGCAGAAGCGTTTTCGCCTGCAGCAGCGTCGTGCCGACCGGCGCGGTCACGAGCTTTTCCTTGGTCATCAGATTCGAAATCGGCTGATTGACGTTGGTCTCGAAACGCAGATCGCGATTCGTCAGGATCCCGACAAGCTTACGATCCACCGTCACGGGAACGCCGCTGATCGAATATTTTTTCATCAGCTCGAGCGCCTCGCTCACGAGCGCATTCGGCGGCAGCGTGATCGGGTCGGTGATCATGCCGCTTTCGTATTTTTTCACTTTCTCGACTTCGAAAGCCTGCTCTTCGATGGTGAGATTCTTGTGGATGATCCCCAGACCACCCAGTTGCGCCATGATGCGGGCGATGCGGTTTTCGGTGACCGTATCCATCGCGGCCGAAAGAATCGGCACGCGCAGATTTTTACCGCGCGCGAAGTGCGATTCGGTCTGCACCTCGCTGGGAACGATTTCCGAATATTGAGGCAAAAGCAAGACGTCGTCGAACGTCAGCGCGTACTCGATCTTTCCACTCTCTAGAGCCATACCCACACCCTTCTTAAGATTCCGCCTGATACCAAGTTTGATAAAGTAAGTAATTGTCCGCCGAATGCTGCAGTCGCTGGAGCTCCTCATCGGTCAGCTCCCGCACGAGCTTCCCCGGGCGCCCCAGGATCAACGAGCGCGGCGGAAAGCTTTTGCCTTCCGTGACGAGCGTCCCCGCCCCTACGATCGAATCCGCGCCGATGGAGACGCCGTCCATGAGGACCGCGCCCATACCGATCAGGCCGTTTTCGCCGACGGAACACCCGTGCAGCATCACCATATGCCCGATCGTCACGCGGTTCCCGAGGGTCGTGCCGAACTTCCCGTAGGTGCCGTGAATGACGCTGCCGTCTTGGACGTTGGACTCGCGACCGATCTTGATCGGCATGACGTCACCCCGAATCGTGACGTTGTACCAGATGCTCGATTTTTCCTGGATCTCGACGTCGCCAATGATCGCGGCGTTCTCGGCCAGAAACACCGAGGGGTGAATCCGGGGAGTGAAACCGCGCACTGTGCGTATCCAAGACATTGAACGATCCTTTACTGCAAAAATTCGTGATTCTTCTTCAAGCCCACCTGGGCCCGCTTCAGATCTTCCGCCATGCCTTGCAGCTCATTGGCCATGGCCTGACTGCGCAGGATGAACTCTTTCGAGGCGTAGATGGGGACCTTCAGCGCCAAGCACAAAGACAAAGCCCCCGCCGCGGGCAGAAGCAGCGTCTTCAAATGCGGGTGATTTTCAAACGTCAGCCGCAGAAGTTGTTTCTGCCCCTGAATATCCTCGAAGGTCGCTTTTTTGATTTTGATCCCGACGCTTTCAAAAATCGCGGCCGCACCTTTGTGCGGTCCCGTGAGCTCCAGATGGGGCTGCGACTGTCCGAGCGTCAGCCCCGCCTCGAGCGGACTGAGCGGCACCGGCAGCGACAGATCGCCGAAGCCCTCAAACGCGCTCTCTTTCAACAGGAGCACCGGCAAAAGCCCTTCGCCCATGATCTGGACGCCGAGGGGTTTCAGTTGAATGGGTTTCGATTCGCGAGCCCTCATCATCCGTTCAACACCCTTTCCCCGTGAAGGACCGCCGGGAAGGCGCGCAGGATCTTGATCGGAATGGTCTGACCGATGAGCTCTTTGGGACCGGTGAAGTAGGTGAGTTTATTCTGCGTGGAACGACCGGAAAGATTTCCGCGGTTCTCATCCATCTTCTCGACCAGGATGTCGAGCGTCTGCCCGACGTATTTCTCGGCGTCGTTTTTCGCCCAGACGTCGTGCGCTTTGAACAGACGATCCAGACGGTCGGACTTGGTGTCCTCATCGATCTGCCCGTCAAAACGCGCGGCCTTGGTGAGTTTACGGGGGGAGTACTTGAACGCGAAGATCGTCTCGAAACCCACCTCTTCGACCAGCGAAATGGTGTCCAGGAACTCCTCTTCGGTTTCACCGGGGAAGCCCACGATGATGTCCGTCGACAGCACCACGTTCGGGATGGCTTTACGGATCATCGCGATTTTTTCCAGATACTCTTCGCGGGTATAGCCACGATTCATGAGGTTCAAGATGCGCGAGTTCCCGCTCTGAAAAGGCAGATGGACATACTCGCAGACCTTAGGCTGATTGCGATACATAACCTCAACCAATTTTTGGTCGAAGTCTTTCGGATGCGACGTCGTGAAACGGATCCGCTCAATCTCGGTTTGCGTGGCCAAGGCCTCGAGCAGGTCGGCGAAGTCGGCCCCGCACTCGGACTCGTAGGAGTTCACGTTCTGACCCAGGCAGGTCACTTCCTTCACGCCACGTTTCACGAGCGCTTTCACGTCGTTGATGACGTGCTGGAGCGGACGGCTTTTTTCGCGGCCGCGGGTATAAGGAACCACGCAGAAGGTGCAGAAGTTGTCGCAGCCCTTCGTGATGTTCACGAAGGTCGAAACCCCCGGCGCGCGCGCGAGCGTCTCGACGTGATAGGGCGCGCGGTGCTGAAAGCGGGTCTCGACGACTTTCCCCGACTCCAGGCGTCCGATGATTTCGGGAAGCTGGTCGATGTTGTCGGTCCCGAAAACGAAGTCGATGATGGGTGCGGACTTGATCAGGTTTTCTTTTTCGTGGGAGCCCACGCAGCCGCCGACGCCGACTTTGACATTGGGGTTGCGCTCTTTGAGTTTCCGGAATTTCCCGACCTCGGAGTAGACCTTGTGAACGGGCTTTTCACGCACCGAGCACGAGTTGATGATGATGAGCTCCGCCTGTTCGGGGGACGTGACCGGCGTGTAGTTCTGCATTTCGAGCAGCGAGTACATCCGTTCCGTGTCGTTCACGTTCATCTGACACCCGTAGGTCGAAACGTAAACGCCACGTTCGATCGCGGGAGTCAGGGATTTGGAGTTTTGCGCTGGGGTCACCGCACCGACTGTATTTTCGGGGGTTCCAGGAACATCCGTCATGACTTCTCCTGATTCTGTTAAGGGCGCAATCTCACACAGCTTTTTCGGGGGGTCAAACCCCGTCCGGCACGGTCATTTCTTTTTTGCTCGAAGCCCATTGCTGCTTTCCGTCATTTGGGCTAGATTGCCGCTCCATGGATGCTAGAAAATCGAGCTCGAAGAAGTGGACCCCCTTCCCGGAAGAGTATCTGGGCCAAATCACGAACGTCTTCAAAGAGGCCTTCGGACACGAACTGGGCCAGTCCAAGCTGGTGGTGGAAGGCCGCATTTTCCCCGAGGAAATCTGCCTGCGCGTCGGCTTTCGCGAGCCGCAGACTTTGCGCCAAAATAACTTCGAAATTTCGGCGGATTTCGATCCCGCGCACGAAAACGCGATCGAAAAAATCTACAGCTGCATCGATGGCGCCGCCTCACTTTTGGCGTCTTATTTCGAGGGCGAAGCCCGCGAAAAACTCCCGGTCGACTGGAAACCCTTCAAATTCGAAAAGCAGGTCCTGTACTTCCAATTCTCGACCGTGAACACGGACCTGGAAAACGAAGCGGACCGCCTCTTGGGCCTGACCTCGGTCAGCCTCTACAACGACGAAGAAGGCGAAGACCCCGAAGTCCTGCACTGAGGTAGCCGCTGACTTGTTGAAACGCGCTGCGAATAAAAAACCCGGGGAGACCCGGGCTTTTTATTTTTCGAATTGTGACTGCGCCCGTGGGCCGCGGCGCGTTTCAACAAGTGAGCGGCTAGGCGCCCCCGGCGACCTTAGAACTCTTCCTCTTCGGTCGACATCCCGGCCTCGGTGACGCCGCGGACCTCGTCGATGTAGGTTTGTGCTTCGTCCTCGAACTCGTTCTCGTTCGCACTTTCGTCGATTTCGAGCTCCGCAATCGCGGCTTGGAAGTCCTTCTCCGTTTTCAGATCACGGCGGATCATCTCGAGGAACTTATCCGGATAACGTGCGGTCAACTCCTCAACGTAACGTTCGAGTTTGCCGTCGACCAAAATTTTGCGACGGACTTGGATGCGCTTCCAGAGCAGCAGATAGTGGTAACGGCAGTAGCCATCGACCATCGCGGCCTGGTCGCACTCTTTCACTTTGCAGTAACGGCGGCCTTCGGCATCGGTCAGAATGATCTCGTCATCCGCGGGCGGAGGCGCTGAGGCCTCCACATCATCCGAATCGACATCCGTTTCTTCAGCGACTTCCTCTTCGGCGACCTCTTCGGTTTCGTCGAACTCCTCAAGATCGGGAAGGTCCTCACCGCCCCCCTCTTCAGGTTCGGGGAGATACTCTTCTTCGTCGCGACGGCCCTTGGGAGCCTTCGCGCCTTTGGCCTTTTTGCCGCCATTGGCTTTAGCCCCCGCCGCAGGGGCCGGAGCGGCCGCCTTCACGCCGAGCTTCGTCAAAACCTTATCGAAGATTCCCTTTTTCGGGGCCGCCGCGGATGCGGCCTCTGCCTTTTTGGGCTTCGCGTTAGGAGCGGGCTTTGCCGCTTTCGCAGGCGCCTTAGCAGGTTTTGCCGCCTTGACGGGCGTTTTAGCCGGAGTTTTCGACTTTACGCTCGGTTTTGCGGCAGTTTTCGCGGGAGCTTTCTTCGTGGGTTTTGCCATGCGGTCATCGTTGGACGATTTCACGACCTCTGTCAATAGGGCGAAATCACTATTCTCGAACGACGATGTTCCCGCGAGTCGCGACGACTTCGACGCGACCGCCGTCGCCGCCCTTCACCCGCCCGCGCAGAACCTGCGCGCCCCGGTCCTTTCCCGCACGCAGGGTGCGGCTTCCGGTGATGTCGCCTTCTTCACTGCGCAGAACGAGCAACGAACCGGAATTTTTCGTATCGAGCGTGACCCGACCGCTGCCCGTTTTCACCGCGGCCTCGGTTTCGTTGACGAGCCCCAAGGTCACGCCGCCCTCATCCGCTTCGCCTTCGATGCGCCCTTTAAATCCATTGGCATTCAAACTCGCTTTGCCGGTTTGAAACTGCAAACTTCCGCCCGAACCTTTCAGATCGACCGCGCCCTGATAAAGCTGCACGTGCAAGCTGCCCGTGACCTTATCGAGCTTCACATCCGACTGATGTCCCGACAGATGGAGATTCCCCTGCAACGCCGAAACGTTGATGTCGCCTTTGAATAAATCCAGGCGCAGCGGACCGGCGTGATCGCTGACGACGATCTGCCCTTGCCCGACCTGGACCGAAAGTCCCGCGCGATTTTCTTTCGCCGTGACTTTGCCTTTTTGCAGATCGATCAAGACGGGCCGAGTCCACTTCGAGGCCTGAACCTGCCCCTCGGTCACATGCAGATCAAGAGCGTAGGCTCCTCCCAGAATTTCAATTTTCGGCATCGCTCCCGTCCGCGGCGCGCCGAGCGATGTCGTCGCGGTCAGCCGCAGTGTTTTCCCCTCTTCGCGCGCGGACCACGAAATCTGCGGGACGGAGCTCGTGCGGATCAGCGGCTGAGCCCCCGCGCCGATCACGACTTGCCCTGCGGGCGCCACGATCACGACCTTCTCGAAACCGGCGGCCGAGAACTCTTCGGCTTGAACGGGGCCGGCGGTCGCCAGCAAGAGCAAAAGCCCCAGACTTCGCGAAAAGATCGATGACGTGATCGGCGAAATGACTTGCGTCGTCGAAAATCCGCTCATGAAGCACCCCCGTTTCAGGCTCCCATGATCCACGAGCGCGAGTTGAATTGCTAGAAAAAGTCTGCTTTGATGCCGCTGCATCAATTCAAGCCATCTACAGAAGGGATGATCTCATGGAGAACGTCGTCATCGTCGCCGCTAAACGCACCCCCGTTGGAAGTTTTCAAGGAGCCCTGTCGGCTCTGCCCGCACCCCGTCTTGGTGCCGCCGCCATCAAAGGTGCCCTCGCCCAGGCCGCTCTGCAGCCCGGCGATGTGGATGAACTCGTCTTCGGTGAGGTCCTGACCGCCGGTGTCGGCCAAGCTCCGGCACGTCAAGCGGCTCTTTACGCCGGACTGGCCCCCTCGGTTCCCTGCATGACCATCAACAAAGTCTGCGGCTCGGGCCTGAAGGCCGTCATGCTCGGCGCGGACTCCATCCGCCTCGGCAACGCGAACGTCGTCGTCGCCGGCGGCCAAGAGAATATGAGCCTCGCCCCCCACTTGCTTGAAAACTCGCGCACCGGTTACCGCATGGGCCCCGCGACCGTCGTCGACTCGATGATCAAAGACGGTCTGTGGGATCCCTACAACAATTGGCATATGGGAACGGCGGCAGAACTTTGCGTGAAAGAGTACAAGGTCACGCGCGAAGAGCAAGACGCCTTCGCCATCGACTCTTACAAAAAGGCGCAAGCCGCGACCGCCGCTGGACATTTCAAAAATGAAATCGCGCCAGTTGAGATCGAGGGTAAAAAAGGCGTCGTGAAAGTCGAGACCGACGAAGAACCGACGAAAGCGATGTTCGATAAAATGCCCGGCCTTCGTCCCGCTTTCGACAAAGACGGAACCATCACCGCGGCCAACGCGTCGAAGATCAACGATGGCGGCGCCGCAATTATTATGATGAGCGAAACCGAAGCGAAAAAGCGCGGCACGAAGCCGCTGGCGAAGATCGTCGCTTCGGCCACCTTCGCGCAAGATCCGAAATGGTTCACCACGGCCCCCGTCGGCGCGATCAAAAAAGCGCTCGCGCAGGCCAACCTCAAGGTCGCGGACATCGGCCTGTGGGAGATCAACGAAGCCTTTAGCGTCGTCACGCAAGTGGCGATGAAAGAACTGGAAATCCCCGCCGACCGCGTGAACGTTCACGGCGGCGCGGTGGCGATCGGTCACCCGATCGGCGCTTCGGGCGCCCGTATCCTCACGACGCTCGTCTATGCCCTGCAGACGCACAACAAACAGTATGGCCTGGCGACCCTGTGTATCGGCGGCGGCGAAGCGGTCGCCCTCATCATCGAGAAGGCGTAAGTCATGACGAAGCACCCGAAGGTCTTCGCCGACGCGAAGAGCGCGATCGAAGGCGTGAAAGACGGAATGACCCTGGTCCTGGGAGGCTTCGGCCTCTGCGGGATTCCGGAGAACGCCATCAAGGCGCTCCGCGACCTGGGCGCGAAAAACCTCACCTGCGTTTCCAATAACGCGGGCGTGGACGATGCGGGCCTCGGACTTCTGCTGCAAAATCGCCAAATTAAGAAAATGGTTTCAAGTTACGTCGGCGAGAACGCGCTTTTCGAACAGCTCTACATCTCGGGTGAGCTCGAGGTCGAGTTCTGCCCGCAAGGGACGCTGGCCGAGCGGATGCGCGCGGGCGGCGCCGGCATCCCCGGCTTCTACACGCCCACCGGTGTCGGCACCCAAGTCGCCGAAGGCAAAGAGGTCCGCGAATTCGGCGGGCGCGAGTACGTGCTCGAGCGCGGGATCGTCGGCGACTTCGCCTTCGTGAAGGCGTGGAAGGGCGACAAATTCGGAAACCTCATTTTCCGCAAGACCTCGCGTAACTTCAACCCGATGGCCGCGACGGCGGGTAAAATCACCGTGGCGGAAGTCGAAGAGCTGGTCGAAATCGGCGAGCTCGAACCCGACCAAATCCACACGCCGGGCGTTTACGTCCAGCGCATCTTCCAAGCCTCGTTCGAAAAACGCATCGAACAGCGGACCGTGAGGAGTTAGCCATGCCGTTGACCCGTGAACAAATCGCCGCCCGTATCGCCAAAGAGGTCGAACCCAACTTCGTCGTGAATCTCGGAATCGGCATCCCGACTCTCGTCGCGAACTACGTGGCCTCGGACAAGAACGTCTTCTTCCAAAGCGAAAACGGCCTGCTCGGAGTCGGCCCCTTTCCCACCGAAAGCGAAGTCGATGCCGATTTGATCAATGCCGGCAAACAGACCGTGACCGCGCTTCCGGGCGCGAGCTTCTTCTCGTCCGCCGATTCGTTCGCGATGATTCGTGGCGGGCACGTCAATCTGACCATCCTCGGTGCCATGCAGGTGGACGAGATGGGGAACATCGCGAACTGGATGATTCCCGGCAAAATGGTGAAGGGCATGGGCGGCGCGATGGACCTCGTCGCGGGCGCACGTCGCGTGATCGTGGCCATGCAGCACACCGATAAGGCGGGCGTATCGAAACTCATGAAAGAGTGCGACCTGCCGCTCACGGGCCGTAAGTGTATCAACAAGGTCGTCTCTGATTTCGGCGTCCTCGATATCACGAGCGAAGGCTTCGTCCTGCGCGAATACGCCCCCGACCTGACTCCCGAAAAGGTCAAGGCCGCGACCGCCGGTCGCTGCGTGATCGCTCCGGACTGCAAACCGATGGTGCTTTAGTCCCCGGTCACCTAGACCTTCTCCCAAGAAGCTTCGACAAGGGGCCAAGTCCCCCTTTAGAATGGGTGCATGTCGGGGACCCGAAAAATCGAGCGCGATCACTACCTGTTTCGCGAAGGCGACGCGCCCGACGCGCTGTACGTCGTCAAAAGCGGTAAATTCAACGTCGTCAAAACCAAACAGAATTCCGAAATCGTGTTGGCCGAGGTCGGCCCCGGAGCGCTGGTCGGCGAGATGGCGTTCTTCGACAACAAACCTCGCTCCGCCAGCGTTCGCGCGACCAAGGACTCCGAAGTCATCATCCTTCCCTACAAAGCGCTGCACGCCCAGTTCGCGACCATGCCCGAGTGGGCGAAAGCGATCATGCGCACCGTGAACGAGCACCTGCGCGCCGCGAACAAACGCATCAAAGAGATCGAAAAGGCCACGTCCGACGACGAAGAGCTTTTCCCTCCCCACCAGACGAACAAACTGATTTCGATCTTAAATCTGGTCGGTCACAAGTACGGGAAGCCCGCCGAAGACGGCCTCGTTCTTCCCGGCGGCGTCCTGCGTAACTATACGATTCAGATCTTTCAAGAGCCCACGCACAAAATGCAGAAGCTCATGAATGCCCTCAGCGAGCTGAAACTCATGAAGGTCGAAGACATGGGCGAGGGCCGCCAACGGATTTGCATCTACAAGGCCGAAATTCTTTTCGGTTTTGTCGAGTGGTACAACGATTGGCTCTTCAAACAGGAAAAAGACCGCATCCACATCAAGGAAGATGACCTCAAGTTGATGAACGCGGTTCTTCACTTCGCCCGGAAGCTTCCGAAAAACGAAAAGGGCATCGTGAAGCTCAACGTGACGGATGTGCAGAACGATTCGATGCGTGAGCTCGGTTACCTCGTGAAGGTGGAAGACCTGCTTCCCCTCGTCGAGAAAAAACTCATCTCCGATCAGCTCATGGAGGCGACCGGCGTCTTCAGCGACGTCCCGATCGACGAACTCGAAAAGATCACGCCGAACTGGCAGATCGTTTACGCCCTCAAAAAAGTCCGCAAATAGTCCGCACCGGACGAAGTCTTAGAATTCCATTTCCGTCTGGCAGCGGAGCGGGATCTCGAGATCGGCACGCCGACTGAGCGACGAGTTGTCGAGCGTGTAAATGTGGATCGAGTTCGTCTTCGAACCCGAAGCCATCGGATAACCCCACGTCAGCACGACCTTGTCCCCCGTCTTCGCCAGGCCGTTTTCGATCAGTGAGCGCTGTACGCTCGCCAAAACATCTTCGATGTTTTTGTACGGATCGATCACGAGGGTCTGCAGTCCCCACGTGAGCTCCAGACCGTTCAAGACGTCGAACTCATCGGTCACCGCGATCAAGCGCGCCCGCGGACGGAAGCTCGAAATCTGCTGCGCGGTCCGCCCCGTGGTCGAGAGGCAAACGATCACTTTCGCGTCGATCTTGAACGCGCTCAGCGAGGCGCTCGCGCCGATCGACGCCGCGACGCTCAGGTACTCCCGATCGAGAGAGATCTTGTAGTAGTTCTCGCCCATTTCAACTTCACGAATGATTTCGTGCATGGTCCGAATACACTTGAAGGGATACTTCCCGCTCGCGCTTTCCGCCGAAAGCATGACCGCGTCGGTTCCGTCCAGGACCGCGTTAGCGACATCCGTGATCTCGGCCCGCGTGGGTCGCGGATTTTCGACCATCGAGTCGAGCATCTGGGTCGCCGTGATCACGGGCTTGTTCATTTCGTTGCAAACGCGGATGATTTGTTTTTGCACGCCGGGCATGCGGCTTTGACCGATTTCGACGGCCATATCGCCACGCGCGACCATCACGGCGTCACTCAAGCGGACGATCTCTTCCAGATTCTCGACCGCCTCGATCATTTCAATTTTCGCGCAGATCTTCGTCTTCTTCCCCGCGGCTTCGACGATCTCGCGCACGCGCCGGATATCTTTCGGGTAACGGACGAAGCTCAACGCCACGTAATCCACATCCTGCGCGAGGCCGAAATCCAAATCCTTCAGATCTTTGGGGGTCAGCGCATCGACCGCAAGGGTGACGCCCGGGCAGTTCATGCCTTTGCGATCTTTCAGGTATCCACCGTAAAGAACTTCAGCCGTGAATTCATCCGCTCCGGGCGCGGCCGGCGAAAGAACCCTCAGCTCCATGAGGCCGTCGTCGATCAGGATTTTCGAACCTTCGCGCACGCTGCGCGCGAGCTCCGGGAAGTCCGAAGGGATCAGCCCCTTCTTCCCCAGAACGGGCTTCATCGTGATGGTGACGACCTCGCCCGGATCGAGCTGCACGCCGCCGCCCTCGAAACGCCCCACGCGGATCTTCGGTCCCTGCAGATCCTGCAGAATGGTCACGGGAGCCTGAAGCTCTTTCGAGAGCTGACGGATCGACTGGATGACTTCCAGATGTTCTTCGTGGGTGCCATGCGAGAAGTTCAGGCGCGCCACGTTCATTCCGGCGTAGATGGCCTTTTTCAAATTCTCGGGGCTACGGGTGGCGGGACCAATGGTGGCGACGATTTTCGTACGGCGGTCTGCAAGCATGCATTAAGGATTGTCAGAAGTCCCTACACTCGACAAGCCCTAGTTCCGCTATGGTGCGGCCGGCTAGGTGCGGCCGGCTAGGTGCGGCCGGCGAGGTGCCCCGGGCTAAGCGCCCCCGGCCGAGGCACCAGGAGTCTTAGGCCTTCTTTTTGAGATAGCTCATGCGGTTGCCGATGTCGGCCATGGTCTCTTCATGCCGCTTTTGCACGCGCTCAATCTCTTTTTGGTGGGATTCCGCCTGCTGCGACAATCTCACTTCGTATTTCTGAGCCACCGCTTCGGTCTCAAAACGATGGTTTTTGTCGCGTTGCTCAATACGGCTGTCGCTGGCGTCTTTGATCCGCTTCAACTCGGCCACGTGCTGCTCGTCCATCGCTTTGATTTTAGCTTCGTAGTTCTGCACCAGGGCTTCCGTGCGTGCTTGGGCCTTCGCATCCTGCGAACGCATTTTGGCTTCCATGCCCATCCGGATTTTCGCCAAACTATCCAAGTGCGCTTCACGTTGCGCTCCCAGCTGCTCGGCGTAGCTGTCCTTCAGCTGCTCCAAATTCGTTTGGTAGTACTTGCTCTGAACAACCTGGCTGTCGTTCGTCGCCTTCTTCACGCGATTCACGATCGTGTCGGCGCGTTCCTCCGCGCGATTCACTTTCGCTTCCCCTTCCGCGATCAGGCGCGCGCGATCCTCACGGTACTTCGACTGTTGCAAATCCTGATCGCCCCGATTGCGACGATTGGTCTCGCGCAAAAGCTTCTCGGACTTATCGGCCATATCCCCGATCCGACGACGGGTCAGCTCGCGAGATTGCTCCTGCGATCCTTGAACCTGCCCTTCCAGATCGCGCATACGCGCCTCGTAGCTTTGCACGATGTTGTCGCGCTCGATCTTGGAGCGACGGTTATGCACGAGATCGGCCTGGATCTTTTCGCTGTTGGCCTTGCGCAGATCGTAATTCGCGCGACGGACCTGACGGTCCAAACGCTCCCCGACCTCCGCCTTTATGTTGTCGCGAATCTGATCGTTCTTCAAGGCTTCCCCATCCGCGCGGACGCGGAAGTCCTCGCGAAGCGCATCGCGCTCGGCCTTCAGCAGCTGATTGCGATTTTCCAGCACGGTGGAGTTGATCGCCGCCTGGTCTTCAACGATGGAGCGCCAGTTGCTATCAACCCGCTCACGATCGGAACGCGCCCGACGCTCTTGATCGCGCAGGCGGGCTTCGTAGTGCGACTTCTGATCGCCTTGGTTTTTCTGCATATCGAAGATCTTGCGATCCCGATCCTGCGCCAACGCCTCGATTTCACGGTCGTGCTTTTGGTTCAGCTTATCCGTGCGATCAACCAAGGAATCCTTGATCTGGGTCCGCGAGCGCTCGCTATGTTCGGCGAACTGCGCGTCCCGCTCATTCAGAGCATCACGAAAGTTACGCTCCAGCTCGGAACGTTGCTGATCTTTGATGGCTTCTTGTTTGTTCATTTCCGCGTTCAGGGTCTGACGCAGAACTTTGCTGTTCGATTCGTTGTCTTCCGTCTTCCGGCGAAGCTGTTCGCGATACATATTGCGAATTTGATCGACTTGCTCGCGATGCGCTTCATCACGTTTCGTGATCGTTTCACGGGACTTCGCCTGCACGGCATCGATCCGGCCCTCGTAATTGTCCGTGATGTCCTGCACTTCTTGACTGTGCTTCTCTTGAACCCGGCGCAGTTCCTTTTTTTGTTTCTTGACCCCTTCGGCTTCGCGATTTTCATATTCTTCGCGCGTGCGACGGAGTTCGTCCGTGTGACGTGAACGATCGGAGCTGCTGATTGAGGACATCTTTTTCCTCCTGATAGACTGTCTTCAGGCTATCACGAAGGAATCCACGGGACGGATGGGGAACGAGGCGCCACCCGGAATCTGGGCTTTGGGGTTAAGACGTACGCCTAGTCGGCTTCACCATAAAAACGTTCCCGAAACATCGTTCGGAACCGTTGCCGCTCGGCCTCCACGGCCGCCCGCTTTTGCGCGGCTTTCGCGGCCGCCGCCTCGCTCGCAATTTGACGATTTTGGATCGTGGACTGATAAAGCGCCGCCGACTCCCCGACCGCCTTTTTGGCGAACTCGCGGTACTCCGGCGCCTTCGCTCGGACGTCGGCGTAACCCGCGCCCGTCACATGCAGAAGTCGGTTCATGAGCTCTAGGGGCTCACTCGCGCGCAGCTCGCGCTGAACCAGGCGACCCTCGCCGTCCAGTCCCGCGACCAGGCTACGAAAGCCCGTCGGCACGACGGAGGCCTCCACATCCCCATTCTTCAGTTTCATCTGGCCATTGAGATTGGCGACTTGCAGCCCCTCGGAACCGCGTTCGATCAACGCATCCCCCGCGAGCACGAGACGAATCTCTCCAAACTTAACCGTCAGATTCTCGGTCTGCTGAAGCCACCAAGTCCCACTTAAAATCAGGATCTCGTGCACATTCGTGATTCGAAGTTCCGCTTCCGGAGTCGCCAGAAACTTCGCGGAACCCAAGCGCAATTCGCCGCGCTCGGAAACACGGATCGCGCACGGATATTCCGCTTTCGCGAAACAGCCCTTCGGCAAATCCACAAGAAGCGCGGGCCCGGCCGCCAAATCCTTATGTTGCGTGACTTCTCCCTCGCTGGCCAAAGCCACCGCCGGCAGAAAGAGCAGAAGTAAGAGGGCGATGCCCGCACGCGCGCGACTCATAGAATTCGGATATCCCCTTCCAGGGATCGAGCTTGCTCGATGAGTTGCACTTCCTTCGGGAAACTGAGAGGAATCATCTGCAGAATTTCCCGCGCCTCGAGCGTCCGGCTGCGGCTCTTCATGATCTGACTCAGACGCAGCATCAGATATCCGGTCATCGGGTGATCCGGAAACTGCGTCATCATCTCGTCGATTTGCTCTACGCACGGATCCATTTGTCCCGAAAGGTAAAGGCTCTCCGCCCGCAGAAAGCGAGCCTCCAGGGCGGACGGCGACGCGGGATATTTTTCCGTGACGGCCAGGAATTTCTGCGCGGCGATCACGTATTTTCCCGCGTTGAATTCATCTTTCCCGGCGGCGAGCATCGACGCCGAGAGATCCACCTCTTCGACCGACGCCAACGCGCGGGCCTGACTGACCAGGGACAGCTCTTGCCAGTTCTTCGGACCACGGTCTTTCGCAAGGGTTTTCAGAACGCTTTGTTGGTAATCGTAGATCTGTTCGCGCGCGAGCGTTTCACGCAACTCCGACGACTTCAAATCGCGGCGCAGAGACTCGATCTCGAGCGACGTGACGGTTCCGGCCTCACCCAGAAAAACTTTGGCTTCCCCCGAAACCAGCAAGACCGCCGCGGTCAGAGAAAGGATCAGCACCAGAAATAGATTTTCGCTCTTCATGCTAGACCTATCGGCAGGTTCCCGATTTAGGTCGAGGGCGATCCGCGGGGTTTACCAACAGAAATTTCTGTCAAGGCCCAAGAATCTCAATTTTTGACGAATTCTGTCAGAAACTTCGCCGCATTATTGCTACTTCCGCGAACAACATGGGGACGGGATTCCATAATTTCGATAGCGCGTCCGCTAAGCCCGTTGACGGTTTTTGCGGGTCAAACCTAGGTTATGGCTCCTTTGCAGCGAAGAGGATCGTCAGACATGAACAAAGCGCAACTCATCGATAAGATCTCTCAGCGAACTTCAATGACCAAGGCTCAATCCGAAATCCTGATCGACGCGACTTTGGAGATCATCCAGAAGACCGTCGCGAAAGGTGAAGAAGTGAAGCTCGTCGGATTTGGCACGTTCAGCCGCCTGCATCGCAAAGGACGCAAGGGGCGCAACCCCAAAACCGGAGAAACCGTCGATATCCCCGGGGGCAAAGTCCCGCGCTTCAAGCCGGGTAAAGAGTTTAAGAGTTTGATGCCGTCGCGAGAGCGCGGGGACTGACCCGCGCCCGCCCTCCATCAGTTCCAGATCGAAGACGAACGCACTTCATTTTCCAGTGACGCCGCCATCTTGCGTGCCCGACTGAACTCTCCTACCGAGGCGGGATTCCGGCCCGGGTTGTCCTTCATCGTGACCTGAACCCGCTCCCACTGCGCCGCGAGTTTCTCCCAGTAGTCGAAGAAAATCAGCTCGTAGCGATTCGTGCGCACCAAACGCAGCTCGCGGGGCGTTTTCTTATCCAGTTCACGTTGCAGGGATTTAATGGCGCCCGCATCTTTGGCCGACGTTTCCGCCTTGGCGAGCAACTGCGCGAAGTCCTTCGTCGCCTGCAAAAGACGTTTACGCTCCTGCTGCTGATCGTAGCTGATCGCTTTGCGGTGACCTTGAAGCGCCTCGCGGAATCCGCCGTCTTTACCGTGCCCCACGCCCCGGCTGAAACGATTCATACCGAACTGAACCGCGACCAAGTACTCACCCTTGGGTATCCGGGCTTCTTTCACCGACACGCGATAGTAATGATCCTGGACCGCACGCACTTCGTACTTCTGCACGAGCGCGGGCAGATCCAAGATTTGACCGGCGCGACCTTCGATCCGGATGCGCAAGAGTTCACCTTTGCGGAACGGCCCCATGATCTCGAGGAAGTTGTTTTGCGTATTGATCCGCACGATCGGATTTTTTCCGTCAAAGTCGCCGGCGGGATTGGCGGCCGCCTGCTGCGCGGCGGGCTCCGCTTTCGGCACCGGCGTCGGGGTCGGCGTTGCGACGGCGACCGCCGGCGGTTCCGCCACGATCATTTCGGGACCCTCATCTTCCGCAACAGCCGCGGCCGCGGCGGCCGGTTGCGCTTGCGTATGCACTGCCGCAGCCGAAGGATTCGCCACGGGCGGCACGGGGCGCGGCGGAGTCTTCGCGGACGGCGGGACCTCGATCGGCTCCGTCGCCGAATTCTCCGACGTGTTCGTCGCGACGAAAGGAATTTGGCTCGCGCTGGAGCTCGACTGGAAAACCGACTTATCGGTGTTCAAAGTCGCCCAGACTCCCGCACCGAAGATCCCAATCACCATGACGCCAAAAAAAGGCGCGGCTTTGCTGAAGAAGGTTTTGGGCGGCTCGAAATCGTAAGTGAACTCGGCGCCCGGAGCGGCCTCTTTGCCGGCCGGAGCTTTCGCGACCGCCGCCGCGTTGACGACGGCTCCAGCCGCCGTCGCGGCGACCGCGGGCGTTTTTGCGGGAGTCCCCGCTTTCGAGGCCACGGGCGCCATCGGCGCAGCCGGCACGCTCGCGGCCGGAATTTTATTTTTATCCGCGGCGGGCTTTGCCGACGTCGACTTCGCTTCAGTCGACTTCGTTTCGAAAGAATAACTTTCGCTCAGGCGAGCGGGATTGATGATCTCTTCCGCACTTCCATCGTCGGGAACAACGGGACTCGTCGCAAAGATCGGCATCGCCGCCTTCTCGACTCCCGCCACCGGCGGAACGACGGCCGAGGCCGCGGCCACGGAAGGAGTCGGAGCTGCGGTCACCGGAGACGTCGCGATCGGAGCCGTCGGCTGGGGGAAAGCGGGTCGCGGAGCGACGGCTGGCACAGCCACCGGCAATTCCGGAATGGGCGTGAGCTCATCCGAAAAAGACGGCGACGCACTCACCGCCGGAGTTTCCGGCGCGGGAGCTTCCGTCGACGGAGTCTTTTCCGAGGACGCGGGCGTCGGCTCAGGCACAGACACCGGCGACGCCGCCGCCACCACCGGGATGGCGACAGGCGCGGGAGCGGGTTCAGGCTCGACGGCCAGCGCCGGAGTCTCATCCGGTACCGGCTCCTCCAAACTCACGACCTCTTGCGATTCCGCTTCGCGCGAAGCGGGCGCTTCCGCCTGAGCTTCAATGGGAGCGGGGCTCGGTGTTTGAATCAATGCTTCGCTCGAGACTTCAACCGGCGCCTCCACCGGCGCGGGAGCGACCGCCTCTTCCCGAAGGGCCGTCGCGCGCAGAGCCTGAACGACGAAATTTTCAGGCTCATCGTCGTCCAACAAGATCGGCGAGGCCTCTGGCGGCGCCTCGGCAACAACCGGAGGCTCTTCTTTCACCGATTCGAAATTCAGAATGGGCACAAGCGTGCTCGCCACTTCAGGCTCGCTTGCGATGACCGGCGCGGGCGTCGACTCACTGAGGTCCACGGGCATCGGCTCCAACGTCGGCTCCGGAGCATTGGAAGCTTCGGGCGTCGGCTTCGCCAAACTTTGCGGCGAAGGGCTTTGCGGGGACGGTGCGGGATTCGCGACGACCGAAATCTCGTGATCGGTCTTCGTGACTTCCGGAGAGAAAACTTGCGCTTTTCCCGGAGCGATCGCCTCGAGATCTTCTTTCTGCGCCTTGCCGACCAAACCCAGCGCCCATTCGCGGATCGCTTGACGATCCGGAGTCGCGCCGTCCGGCTTCACTTCCGGAGTCTTCGCCGCGATCTTATCTTCGGGCAACTTCGTCGCCGCCTTGGCTTCGGGCGCCTTCGCAGGGACCTCGGCTTCGGGCGCCGTCGACGGAATCGACGCGCGCACGGCCGGGGTCTTCTTGGCGACGTTTTCCACGACGGGCTCCGCAGCCTTCACGGCTTCGGCGGGCTTGGCCGGTGCGACCGGGTCCGGTTGCGCTTCGACAGGTTTGACCGGCGCGGGCGAGGCCGCCACCGGCGCACTCCCCGCCTGATCCGGAGTCGCGGGCATCATGGCGGCGAAGGGATCCGCATGCGCCTGCGCCAGGTCCGGCATCGAGGCCACTTGATTCAAGGCCGCCTCGGCGGCCTTCGTCATTTTCAAATTGTGCACGCGGAATTCGGGCACGTCATACAAAGGGACCCAACGTGCGGCGCCCTTTTTCCAGATGTGATCGCTCGGTTTGATTTTTTCGTCGACCAGCATGCGACGGATTTCGTCCGTATGGAAAGGCCCCTTCTGACGGAAGCGGACTTCCTTCTCGCCGTCTTCACGAACGAGAAGCACCCACTGATCTTCGACGGCGCGTTCTTCTTCCGGAAGTTTGATCAAACGTGAAAGCGAGGACCGGTTCTCATCCGAGAAACACTCTTGCACGAGTTCGGGCCAATCGTAAGCGCGCTTCCACTCGGCGGAGCCTTCACGAAATACGAGGTCGTGCCCCTTCAGCGAGCCTTGCGCGGCCATGGATTTGAGATCGGAAAAAGCGTAAGGTCCGGTCGCTTTGCCTTTCTGATTCAAATACCAACAGCGAACTTCGCTGGACATCAATCCTCCAATGACGAAACAATCGCTTCACCCCAAAACGCACGCGAACGGGGTTAAGCGCCCGAAATCCTTATCGGTTGCCTTAAAAAATTGTTTCACATTTTTTCGGATTTCGAAAGAAAAGCTTCCGGAAGACCCTCAACGATCTCGAGAAGTTCGAAGTAGAACTCCGTAAAACCTGGACCATCGACGGAGCGACGGAACAGCCTTAAAACCGCGTCCCCGCTCATCAGCTTCTTGCGAAAGCCGGTATAGAGCTTTTCACCCAGCATTCCGCCCAGAAGCCGCGCGGCTTCGCGGTAAGACGCGGTCCTTCGCGGACGCGCGGGAGTCAATTTGGAGTTTTGACCGGTCAAGAACAGGACCTCTTTCATCCGCTGATGAAGCGCAATTTTCAAAGCCTCTTCCCCCATATCCAAAGGACTCCGCGAAGCGAGGGCTGCACGAAGGTCCTGGATCGTGTCGGTCTTGCGCTTCGGGTTGATCAACTTCGATCCGAAGTACTGAACCGCCTCGAGCCAGATCATCTTCAAAAAATCCTCGGGCGTCGCTTGGGGGAACGCTCGCCAACCGGAAATTTCCGCATGGATCACCGACATCGCCAGCTGGGCGGCGTGATTGACCGAGGGCCGCGCCAAAAACCCAACTTGTAGCTCCGGCACGTAGAAACTTTTCGACTCGAGAATGAGGTCACGGAACGTCTTCAGCTCTTTACCCGAGTAGCGCTCGGCCAACTTCGGCCAGAACGAATCGTCATCGGGAGTGTAAACCGAAAAGCTCCCTTCGCTGATCCGCAGGTTGAAATCCGTCGCGATCACTTTCACGAACCGGCTGACGTGATCGGTGTACTCCACCGACTCCCCCGCGAGTTCCTTATCCAGATGCTTTTCTAGAAACAGCAGATAGTTTTGCCACTTCACCCATGGCGCGATCGAGATGATGCAGAATTGATCGCGACTTAAACGCACGACATCGACCGAAAGTTCCTGTTCTTTTTCCAGCAGTCGGAAGTAGATTTTTTCGCTGTTTTGGAACACGGACAAGACGCGTAGAATTTCTTTGCGGCCGCGCTGTTTTTCAATGCTTTTCGGCAAGTGATTCGAAGCCAAATGCAAGTCTCCGTAGACCACCAGAACCTTGCGTGCGGGATCCTCGCGTCGAATCTCTAAGATCCTTTCGGCGGCGAAGTCGTCGCGTAACTTCAAAGTTCGCCCGGTCCGCTCACTGAAATGGCGGTTCAAACCGTAGACCGGGATGCGATGCTTCTGCGCATAACGAATCAAGGGGCGATAATGCTCGAAGGGGAATCCCCAGCTGCGCGACCACTCGATCTGTTTTAAAAATTCCTTTTCCGTCACGTCGCCAGCCATGTAACGGTCGATCAGCGGTTGGTGCCGAGCTTCGAAGAACTCCACCGCCAAAGCCAAGGATAACCCTTTCGGCAGCCCCTTTAAAATACGCAACTGACTGCGTTGGCTCTGCGCCAACGCGTGGAAGTCGGCCAAAAGAATGATGTCCGAAGTCCCAATCTCTTGAAATAAAACGTCGCGCGTCGAAGGTCGCCACGCCTTCTGGAACTCTCTCTCGAAATCCTCGCGGTAACGGCTCAGATCCGCAGGCTCATGGCCAAGCAGCAACTGCACATGCTTTTGCAGCTGCTGGTAGAGTTCTTGTCGGATGCGTATCCACGGTGCCGTGCCCAATCCTCAACATCCTTTCACTTCCGGTGATTGATTTCAAATGGGAAAGCGGCTCTAATGAGCACCATGAAAACACAAAAGTTCTGGATCTTGACCGCGATCGTCGCGACCCTGCTCGCCTTGGCCACTCACGGATACCTGTCCGCGCAAAACTACCGGCTTAAATCCGGCGTCGCGGATTCCAAGAGCGTTTGCAACATCAATAGCCAGTTCAATTGCGATGCCGTCGCCTTAAGCAGTTATTCGGAAGTGGCCGGCATCCCCGTCGCGGTCTGGGGACTCGCCACCAACGGCGTCCTGCTCTTTTTCCTGCTCATGATGCTGACCCGCCTGTCCGCCGACACGGGCCGGGTGGCGCGCTTCACCTTCGGTCTGTCGGCGCTGGTGCTCGCGGCCTCGGTGGTCATGGGCGCGATCTCGATGCTCCAACTGTCCACCTACTGTTTGTTCTGTATCGCCGCTTACGTCCTGAGCGCCGTCCAGGCTTTCGCCGCCTTCCAGGTCACCCGACTGGAAAATAGCAAATCCCCTTTCCGGCTCGATATCCTGCCGGCCCTGCGCGAGCAGCGCTGGATCGTGATCCTGATCGTCCTGGTTCCCGCCATCGCGTGGCTGGGGAATCGTATGGGCCGCGACACCTTCGGGCGTTCGATCCCCCCGCACCTGATCGAAGAGACCGTTTCGTTCTGGAAAACCAGCACCGCGAACGAGTTCAACCCGAACGAAGGTCTTTCGTATGCGGTGGGCGACCCCGCCCAAGCGAAAATGACGATCGTCGAATTCGCGGATTTCCTTTGCCCGCATTGTAAAACCGCGGCGACGCCTCTGCACATCTTCACGCAAAGCCGCAAAGACGTGCGGCTCGTCTTCAAGCCTTTCCCGCTCGACGGAACCTGCAACTCGGGTATCACGCAGAAAGGCGACGGCTACCGCTGCAAGCTCGCGGCGGCAACGCTCTGCTCGGAACAACTCACGCAAAAAGGCTGGATCGCGCACGACTGGATTTTCGAGCGCCAGAGCTCGCTGTCGTCCTCGCGTTGGGATGAAGATCTGAACGAAATCGCGAAAGCCGTCGGCGCGCCCGCAGATCAGCTGAAGGCCTGCGTGGACAGCCCCGACACGAACGCGCTCCTGCTCCGCCTGACCGGCGAGGGCGTGAACGCGAAAGTCCCGGGAACGCCCAGCATCTTCGTGAACGGCAAAAAGCTCGACGCGGGACAATTCATCCAAGTCCTCGACGCCGTCTACAAGAGTCTATAAGAAGTGCGCGTTCACCCGAGGAACGCGAAGAGCCAATTTGAAAGATCCTGAAACAGGTCGTCGACCACGACGACCCCGGTCATCATCAGCCCTTGGCTGAGCTCCATGACGAACGCGACCACCGCGAGCGCAAAAGCGCTCAGAACGATCGAGTGCATGACGATCACGGTGGAGCGAACGTCCTCCACACGCAAACTGATTTCCACCGCCTCGATGCGTTTGAGGATGAAGATCAGCTCATCAACATGTTGTTTTACTTTCAGTTTTAGATCTTGCTGACGGGCCGCCGTCAGGCGATTAATCCCCGGAAAATTACGCTTCATCTCGATCGCGCGCACAAGATCGACCGCATGTTCGACGAAACGCTGAATACGTGACGGATACTTCGGGAACGGGGTCGGGGCATTGAGGTGATCCGTGAGCGTTTTGACCGCTTGATCGTAAGCCTCTTCGCGGACCAAGGTCACAACTTTGTGGCGCAGGGAATCACTGCGCCCCAGATCCCGGGAATCCACGATAAAGGTTGGTCTGTCGGTCATAATGACGGGAACGCCCATACCTACGTCCTATCGGACGTTCCGCGAGTTCGATGAAGGGCCAGACTCCGGTCCAGGACCGAGGTCCGGCTTTTTGACAGCCACCGTATCAACCTGCAACACTGAAGTCGGGATTCCATGACGGAATCCAAGGAGGACACCATGGATCAGGTGAATCTGTCCCCCGACCAGACGGACATCGATGACGTCCAGTTCGGCCGGTTGCAGGATCTCAAAAACGCGAACCCGAAACCTCTTCTGGGGAATACGGAATTCCAACTTCAAGAACTGGATTTCCAAGAGGACGATCCTCAACGCGTGCCCACGCCCGACGAAGTGCCCGACCATTCGGAAACTCACCGTGAAATTCCGCTCGAGATCAAACGTTCGGCCACGGTCGAAGCGCTGATCGGACAAAACGACGATCTCGCTGCGCGCCTCAAGGTCAATTTGCGTCGCCTGACCCTTCTCGAAAACGAAAACGATCGCCTGCGGCAGATCCACCGCGCGCTCGAAGCGAAAAACAACGCTTTGTCCGACGAGAAACGCGTCTTCGAAGAGAAAGAAAGCATCTGGCGCAACAAAGAACAAAAACTCGAGTCGGTCGTTCACGATTTTCGTACGCGCCTTCCCGATTACGAAAACCTTGCCGAAAAGCTCGACCGCTACAAAAAGTATCATGAGCGCATCAAGACGCAGGTGAAGCCGTTCATCCAACAGCTGAAATCCTATGCGGATTCCCTGATGGTCGAGATCCAAAAACTCAACGGCGAACTCGCCGATCGCGAGTTGACCATCGATCAGTTGCGCCAAGACAAAGCGAACTACGTGACCGAGATCGAAAAGATCCGCCACCAGGCTGAAAGCCGGCAAGAATTGCTCGTCAGTCATTACGAGCGTTTGCAACAAGAGGCCGCGACCCACGTTCGGGATCTGCAACTGCAAATGGGACGATTGGAAGAGCGCGCCCAAAACTTCGACGAGATGCGCGCCCGCGAAGACGAGCTTTCGAATTTGGTGGTGGCGCTGCGCCGGCAGAAGTTGGACTTTGAGCGCGAGACGACCGAAAAACATCAGGAGCTACAGAGTGATCTGGGGCAGCTGCGCGGCGAGCTGGCCGTGGCCCTCGAACAGGCCCGTGACCTTGACCGTAAAGCCGAACTCGCGAGCGGCGAAAAGGCGCGCGTGGAAAGCCATAACCAGCAGCTCGAAGAGCAGCTGGGAAGCCTACGCTACCTATGGTCGACGAAATCCGATGAACTGGAAAAGGCGCGCGCGCAACTCGCGGCCATGGAGAAACTCAACGCCGAGCTCAGTCGTCAATTGACTTCACTGCGGCAGGCCGTTGAAACGCAATCACGTTAGTCGGCTCGACAGCGGCGGCCGGACTCACGGTCGCCGCGAAACTCAATGCGGGAGCGTGCAAGAATGCACCGACCGCCGAACGTAAATCTTCGAAATATTGAAAACGCGCGTTCTCGATGGACGCGAACAAGCGCTTGAACTCGGGTTTAAGCCCTACGACTTTCACGCCATGCGTGCCCGCCTCGTCCAAACCTTTGACCGCATCCATGAAGCTTTGCAGCCCCGTGGAGCCCACGAAATTCGCACCGCTCATATTGAAGACAATCTTTTCGCCCATGAAACGTTTCTTGCAGATTTCCCGGAAGGGCTGCGTCTCTTCGATATGGAGAATCCCGGCGATTGAAATGATCGTCACGTCACCGTGTTTTTTGACTTCCGCGCGCATGCATCCTCCTTGAACGTCTTCTTCTTTTTCGGCCACTCCCCTTGAACTCACGAGAGTTCCTAAAGGCCAGATTTACACTGACTTTCCGCTGGTCGGGTTGGTAGAATTTCTCAACATTTCCAAGGACGGAAAGCATGGATAAGTCTTCCAAAAAGACCACTAAGGTGAAGGACCAGGGTTTTCTTCAACGCCCGCAGGTCCAGGCGCTCATCAACTGGCTCATTTCGCCCTTCGCGATCGGTGTTTTGATCACCGCCCTCTTCATGGTTTTCGCGCAGATTTTCTACGACGTCCGCAGCCAGAATGAAGAGGGACGACGCTTCTCGGGCATCACGGGCGGAATCTTCCAGATCGTGCAGGGTCTCGACTTCATCCTCACCGACGCGCGCTTTCTGACCCGCGGGGTGATCCCGCAGCCGGAATCCAAAGTCGCGTTGATCGCGATCGACGACGAAAGCGTGCGTATGCTCGGCCGCTGGCCCTGGTCGCGGGATCTGATGGCCGAGATTCTCGATCAAAGCTTTAAAAACGGCGCGCGCGCCGTGGGTCTCGATGTCGTGTGGTCCGAGCCGCAAGACAATCCCGAACTCCAAACCCTGATCGAAATCGAATCTTCGATCAAACCCCCACCGCCGGCCTTACGCCAGTTCATCTCTGAAAAACGTGCGCAGAAAACGCCGGATCAAAAGCTGAAAGACGTCATCGAAACGAATAAAGACAAAATCGTGCTCGGCGTCTTCCCGACCGACGAGAACCGCAAAGAGCTCAAACCCTTCACCGACTACTGCCGCAACGAGGCCTTCAACCGGGTGAACGGCAATACCTTCGTGAAAATCGACAATTTCACTTTCCTGGTCGAAGACAAAGCGGACCGCTTCGAAACGCTGAAATTCAACGACGTCTTCGACGGAATTTTCCAGGCCATTCGGAACACCACCATCATCCAGATGATGCGCGATCGCTTCCAGAAGGACGATCCCGAGAAACTCACCGCGGTCGAAAAGAATCAGATCATGGCCGAAATCGAACGCCACTACATGCACTACTGCAACCAGTGGCTGACCCCGCCCTCGGATGATCCCGGCTCCGCCTCGAAGGACACACTCAGCGACTGGGCGACGTTCATCAAGTTTTTCGGACATCTCACATCATCAGATCCGGAAGAGCAAAAAGTCTCGGCCACCGCCGAAATCAAAGATTTCGTCGGACTCTCGGCCGAGGACGCGATCAATAAATTCAAAACGAGCGTACTTTCACATCCCGTACCGCAGTACGAATCGTGGACGATCAACCTGCCCGAGTTCCACGACGTCGCGATCTATTCGGGCGCCTTCGCCGCCGACCAGGATGACGACGGCAAGATTCGCCGCAATCCCCTTTTCTACCGCACGGGAAACCGCGTGGGCGGTTCATTCATCCCCTCCATCGCCCTACAAACCTATCTGGCGGGGAACCCCGGCTACCAGGCGGTGGTGGAAATCGACGTGGATGCGCACAACCACCAGAAGGTCATCAAATCCTTCAAAATAATCGACATCAACAAAGACGAAAAGGATCAGTTCGTCGCGCAAATCCCGGTCGACAACCAAGGGCGCTTGAAAATCAACTACGCCGGCCCCGGCATGACCTACCCCTACATTCCCGCCAAAGAACTCGCGTCGAATCTCGACACGATGAAAGTCCGTCAACGGGTGACCGATCCGAAAACGGGCCAGACCGGTATTCTTGAGCGCACGGTGAACAAAAAGGAATACCTCGACGGCAAGTTTCTAATTCTGGGCGCGACCGCGATCGGCGTCTACGACTTGCGCGTGACTCCCTTCGACAAAAACTACCCGGGACCCGAAACGCACTTAACGGTCCTCGACAACCTGATCAATCACAACTTCATCCAAACCCATCCCGACGAACAAACGGCGATGATGTGGGCGCTGGGCCTCCTCGGCATCGTGCTTTCGGCAGCGGTCGCCGTCGCGGGACCGTTCCTTGGTTTTTTCGTGATGCTGATCGGCGTGGGCTCACTGACCTGGATCGATCAGTTGCTCTTGCGGCAGGGTTATATTTCGACTTCGGTGCTGCCCGCACTTTTGTTCTTGAGCATTTACGTCTTGATGACCCTCTACAAGTATTTCACCGAAGAGCGGAAGAAAAAACATCTGCGCTCCACGTTCTCTAAATACGTTTCGCCCGCGATCGTCGACGAAATCCTGAAGTCCCCCGAAAACGTCGAGCTCGGCGGTCACAAACAACGTATGTCCGTTTTCTTTTCCGACGTCCGCGGTTTCACCGCCTTCTCGGAACGTTTGGAACCCCAAGTCCTCTCGGACGTTTTGAACCGCTACCTCACGCCCATGACCCAAATCGTGTTCGAAAACAAAGGGACGCTCGACAAGTACATGGGCGATGCGGTCATGGCGTTTTTCGGGGCACCGATCGCGTACGGAGACCACGCGACGCACGCCTGCCGGTGCGCGCTGGAAAGTCTCCGCCGACTCAAAACCTTGCAGGCAGAATTCGCGGCCGAGGGACTTCCCCACATCGACATCGGCATCGGAATCAATACCGCCGAGGTGTCGGTCGGCAACATGGGCTCCGAGACGGTGCGTAGTTATACGGTCATGGGCGACGGCGTGAACTTGGCGTCGCGGCTTGAGGGCATCAATAAAGAGTACGGCACCCGCATCATCATCAGCGAGTTCACCCGCAGCGAATTGGGGGAAAGTTTCCACGTGCGCGAAGTCGACTGGGTGAAGGTCAAAGGAAAAGCCAAACCCGTGCGCATTTTCGAGCTCGTCGGCGAAGGCGCATTGCCCAATGATCAAGCCGAAGCGATCAAACACTTCTGTACCGGCTTCGAAAAATATCACGCGATGCAGTTCGAACTCGCGAAGTTCGATTTCGAATGCGCCCTACGCATCATTCCCGACGATGAACCCGCCAAACTTTATGTTGAACGCTGTGAGGACTTCATCCAGAATCCACCAGGAGCAGACTGGGACGGCGTTTACACCATGAAGACGAAATAATGATGCGAAGCTGCGCGGGACTCGTCCGCACCTTGAAAATCGGCGCGATCACGACGTTCCTCGCGGGCGCGCTCGGCCTCTTCGCCGAGACCGCCACCGCGCAAGTGGCTTGCTCCGTCCGCGTTCAGGGGCTGGTCATCCAGGCCGAAACCTGCGATCGCGATACCGACGCCGACACGCTCGATCTGATCGGCCAAGTGCAGGTCATCTTCAAAGACCAGCATCTCACCTGTGAGCGCGCGAAAGTGAATTTTCGCGCCCGTACCCTCGATGCCCTCGGAAACGTGAAGCTGACTTCGCCCCAGGCGACGGTGGGCGGCTCGCGTATTCTGCTCGACTACGAGTCGAACACCGGCATGATCTTCGACGGCTACGTCCAAAGCGGTCCCGTGAGCTTCGAGGGCGCGTCCATTTCCAAACTCGGCGAATCCGAATACATGGCGAGCTCCGCGAAGTTCACCGCCTGCAACAACTGCCCCGAGACCTGGAGCTATTCCGGCCAACGTATTCGCGCGCAGCTCGGCGGCTACGCGTTCATCAAGAACTCTTTCCTGCGCATCGGCGGCATTCCGGTGTTCTGGCTGCCTTATCTGATCGTTCCGCTGAAGTCCGACCGCCAAACGGGGCTACTGACTCCCGAATTCGAATCGTCGGACTCCGGGGGACTCACGCTCGGGCAAAGCATCTTCTGGGCGATGGACCGCAGCCAAGACGCGACCTTCACGCTGAAGAACTACGAACGTCGGGGACTCAAGGGACTCGTGAACTATCGCTACATGCTGTCCGAGACGTCCTACGGCGAACTCGACATGAGTTTTTTGCGCGACCGCGTTTTCGGGAATGACGAACGTCTGAACGCCTTTCGCGCGCCGAATGAGGCCGGACAACCGCTGAACCGTTGGTTCGCGAAGTACGAGCACTATCTGGACCTTCCCGAGGGATACATCCACCGTCTGCAAATCAACAACGCGTCGGACCTGCAGTACGGAAAGGATTTCCCGCTCGAAACGCGCAATCACGGCGACTCGGTCATGGAAAACCGGATGTCGCTCACGAAAAACTCCGGTGGGCATCACTTCTCGGTGGACTCCAGCTACTACGTGAATCTGCTCCAGTACGACCCCATCTCGTCGAACAACGACTCGGTCCAGCGTTTGCCGGAACTGCGCTACGCTAAAACTTACGCGAAACTTCTGGATTCGGATTGGCTCTACAACCTCGATATCAACTCCACGAACTTCGCGCGCGGCGATTTCAGCTATGACGACATGAACGCGCGCTACGATCCGAACGGACCGAACGATCGCCACTTGGCCGCGGGTCCCGATCCGGTTTGCGATACGGCGGACTGGTACAACAGCAAGGATTGCGTGCGCGTCCGTGACGGCGTCTTCGACCCTTATACGGATCTGCTACGCGCCGGAAACCGCCTGGACCTGCGCGGTAGCATCACGCGTTCTTACCGCTTCGGCGGATTTTTCGACATCATCCCGAAACTCAGCTACCGCGAAACGACCTACCAATTCAATATCGACGAAAACCCGCAGAACACCCGTCGTTTCATCCGTACCGAGATCGCGAACAAAATGCTTTTCTCGCGCGTCTTCGGCGACGTTTCGAATCTGCAAAGCACGCGCTACAAACACGAAATCCAACCCGAAGTGACGCTGACCGCGATCCCGTGGCTGAGCCACCCGGCGCACCCGTTCTTCGGCTTTCAACAGGAAGTCCCCGCGTTCTCGCAAGAGAACATCTCGGATTCGGATCTGAACAACCCTTACGGACTGCAATTCGATTTCACCGATCGCGTTTACGACCGTAAACTCGTCACCGTCGGCATCACGAACAAGATCACGCAAAAACGCTGGCGCGGCGGCGCCCCCGAGTACCGTCAGATCTTTTTCTGGAAACTCGCGCAAAGTTACGACTTCTATCAGCAAGAAGCCCCCGGGCAAAGCGTACGTCAGCCGCTTTCGGACTTCCTGTCGGATCTGCGCGTGACGGTCGACAATTTCGAAGTCTACTCGCGCGCGAATTACTTCCCGTACCAACGCGTAACGAACGCCTCGACCCGTCTCCGATACAATTTCCCGACGGGCGATTTCCTGCAGGTCGCGCACGTCCAGAACTTCCGTAACATCGCGCCCGGCCTCGATGTCGACCCGGGTCGCCGCACCGAGGACTACACACTCTCGCTGCGCAAAAGCTTCCCTTTCGGCGATATCCTGGGTCGCCTGACCTACGACATGAATCCCGAGGACGGCAAAGAAGACCAACGCTTCAAGTCCTACGGCTACGGCGCGCAGGTCAAACTCCCGGGCGATTGCTGGTACTTCAACGTCACCCAGTACCGCACGACGGGCGGGGAAAACCACTTCAAGGTCAATTTCGATTTCGTCTGGGACGGCCAAAAACGCCCGGCCCTCCCCGAGTCCCTCCTCGACAGCCTGAATTTCTAAGGTACCTGCTACTTTCCGGAAAGTATCATCTACCTTCCAGAAGGTAGATGATACCGCCTAGAAGCGGGCGGTGAAGCCGGCGAGCGCGCCGTCGGTGGAAGGCGCGATCCAGGGGACGAAGGCGCTCTTCATGGATTCGGGTTGATTGGCGAGGTACAGGCCCACGCCGATGCCGACGTACAGGCCCAGGCTCGCGCCACGGGCCACGGTCGAGAGATTTTCGCTGGGCTTGTCGCTGAACGCGAGGCTCGTCAGCCCCACCACCGCGCCCGCTCCCGCGCCGTAAGCGCAGCTCACCAAAAAGGTCCGCATGGGACTCGCGAAGGCCGGAGTCGTCAGACACACAGAGGCAATCAAAGTCAGCAGCGCGGTTTTCATATTTCAATTGTTCAAAGATTTGGAGGCGAGGTCAACTCCGCTCCCCGGGAATCCACATCGATGTGGATTCATGCGCCGCAACTCGGCGCTCGCCGCGCCTAGCGCGAAGCCCCCACGGGAACAAAGTCCTCAAGCCCCAATTCGATCATCGAGCCATCGGGTCGCACGAAGACCACGATCAACCGCGCTCGCCCGGACATCGCCGACACCCCCTCCAAGACCCGCGTGAGTCGCTGACGTTGGCGCGCGCCCAGTCGTTCCGGCAAAAGAGCTTCGTGTTTTAAGGATTTCACTTCAATGAGCAGATCTTCGCGACCGTCCGGACTTTTGAACCACAGATCCACTTCGCCGAAAGGCGTGCGCTCACGCTTCTTCCATAAGAGATAATTGGCCCGGCGGAATTTTCGTTCCACAAGGTCTTCGCACCACCGACCCGAGGCCCAGGAACTCTTTGACCCCGCTGAAGCTTTGCCGGTGTTCGAAACACGGGCCGTGTTTACGGATCGCGTCCCGGTGCACGGGGCTCGCGTAGCCTTTGTGTTGGCCGAAGCCGTAATGCGGATAGGTCGCATCCATTCCCTTCATCATGCGATCGCGGTACACCTTCGCGATGATCGAGGCCGCCGCGATCATGGGAACCCGCAGATCCCCTTTGATCACCGCCCCTTGAGGATGAGTGCAGCCCGGAATCTCCATATGCCCGTCGACCAAGACGTAGCCCACGCGCGCGCCGACCATCTTCGTTTCCAAATCCGCGATCGCCCGTCGCATGGCCAGAAAACTCGCCTGCAGGATGTTGATCCGGTCGATCTCTTCCACCGAAGCAACGCCCAGGCCGCAGTAGTGGGCCTCCATGATTTGCGGGAAGAATTCTTCGCGCCGGTTTTCGGACAAAAGTTTCGAGTCGGTCAGACCCTTCGGAATTTTTTGGTCCGAAAAGATCACCGCACCCGCGACCACCGGTCCCGCCAAACAGCCGCGCCCGACCTCGTCCACACCCAAGATCGGCCCCGGCAAACCGGCGAGCGTCTTTTTCAAAAGGTTGCGACTGAACTGAGTCTGGGGAATGCGCGTCTTCTTCATGAGAGAACACTAGAGTGGACGGGCTTCCCCCGACTGACAACGATTGACCGCTCACGGCATCCAAACGCAAAAACCCCGCCTCATCGGCAGGGTTTTTGAGTGAAACGGAAATTTCAACGACGAGAATCCTACTCGGCCGTGGTCTCTGCCGTCGGCGCCGAAGCCTCTTCGCGAGTCGATTGCACGAGCTCGGATTCGATCTTCGCCGATTTTCCTTCACGGTCGCGGAGGTAGTACAGTTTCGCGCGGCGAACTTTACCGTGCGTCAGCACTTCCACGCGATCGATCACGGGGCTTGCGAAAGGGAAAGTCCGCTCAACGCCGACACCCGCCGACATCTTACGAACCGTGAACGAGCGACCCGCGCCCGAACCTTGAACTTTCGTGACGACGCCTTTGTAAAGCTGAAGACGTTCTTTCTCGCCCTCTTTCACTTTCACGTAAACGTTGACTTGGTCACCGCTCGAGAAATCGCCGATTTTAGTATTCGGTGCGGCCATCGAGATCTTACGGATCAAATCCAGACCTTTAGCTTTACCCGAGCTTGTTGTTTTCTTAGGAGCTGCTGCCTTGCGCGCTGCTTTCTTTGCCATCTTTAGCCTCACCGGTTCAATAAGAGGAGTCAGGGCTACCATGGCCCCATAATGCGGTCAAGATAGATACTTACGGCAGATCGCACACTTAAGTGCCTGAAATCCTGGGGAGGAGCCCCCTTCAGACTCTCTAGAACCCCGCCGATCCCCTGCATATACTCATCCGTCATCCCGTAGCCCGTCCCGAAGACGATAAAGCCCGATTGGCCCGGCTCACGGACATGCTGCTTGTATTCTTGGCAGGTCCAAAACTTCGTTCCCGGAACCGGCCGCGCGTGGGTCGCCACCACCGTCGACGGTCCCCAATCGGCCAGCGCGGCTTCCAAGCTGGGCGCGGTTTTCACGGGTTGCAGCGCGCGCCGACGACTGGGATTGTACTTCGCCCCCGTGCCCACCTTCCAGTGCTCGAGAACCCGCTCCACGAACATCAGCTGCTCTTTAGAGGGATGAATCACGTAGTAGGTCGTGATCCCGTAGGTCGAGCACGCGCGCGCGATATCGTGAATGTCGAAGTTCGTGATGTTGGTCGCCACCGTCGATTTCTCGCGGTCCATCATCGGGTAGTGAAGTAAACCCACCGCGACGCGCGGCACCTGCACCGCCTGTGTCCCGTCACTCATCGAGAAATCTCCTTATCCAAATCCAATTCCGTCAAACCCAAGACCGCGCGCTCCTCGGACGGCATCGCCGCCAGAAAATCGCGCAGGGACTTGAGTTCCTTCATCGAAAGTTTCAGGGCGTGAAACAGATCCGGGCGTTTCTTCAAAGTCACCAGCCGCGAGACCTGCCCCCGCCACTCGGAAATCTTCGCGTGATTTCCGCTCATCAGAACCTCGGGAACCGCCTGGCCCTGGATCTCGCGCGGCCGCGTGAACTGGGGCGCCTCGAGGACGCCGCCTTCGAAGCTATCGGCCTGGCTTGAGTCCTGATGGCCCAAGACGCCCGGGATAAAGCGCGCCGCCGCGTCGATGATGACCATCGCCGCCAGCTCCCCGCCGCTCAGAACGTAATCGCCGATGGAGATTTCCTCGAACGCGTAGCGGTTCAGGAGTCGCTGATCGACGCCCGCATATCGCCCCGACAGGAAAATCAGATCTCCCGCCTGGGCCAGCTCTTTGGCCACGGCATTCGTCAGCGGGCGCCCCTGGGGCGAGACGTAAATCAAACGCGCTCCCGGCGCGCGCGCGCGGGCCTCGTCCACCGCAGGCGCCAAGGCGTCCACGGTCATGCACATGCCGTCACCGCCGCCGAAGGGGCGATCGTCGACGCTATGGTGAACGTCGGTCGTGAACTTGCGTGGATTGATGCTTTCGATCTGCAAAAGCTCTTTCTTCACCGCTTGCGACAAAACCCCGTAACCCGCGAACTGCGCGATCGCCTCGGGGAAAAGCGTAATGACCTGAAAGAGCGACGCCACTTAATCGTCCTCGCCGGGCGAAGTCGCCCCCGACTTACGATTGATGTCGAGAAGCCCTTCCGGAAGCGTCATCAGGATCTTCTTTTCGTCGTCCAGAATGTCGTTCAAAAAGTCGTCGTGAAAAGGAATGTCGAGGAGCTCTTCGCCCGCACGCACGTGCACCATGATCTGCTCTTTGATCTCGGTGAAGGATTCGACGAGTCCCACCGGACGATCCCCGTCAACCAGCGTGAAACCCAGTAGGGATTTGTATTCGGGATCCTCGTTGATCGGGTACGCCACGGCCTCTTCGGGGACGAAAAGAAATTGCCCCAGCAGCGCCTCGGCCTGATTGCGATCGGTGAGCTGGGGCGTGCGGGCAATCACACCCTTCGCGCGCGGGCGGAGGTCACCATCCTCGAAGATCTGCGCCGGCTCGTCCCCCGGCCCCACCCCGAACATGTCGACGTCCTCGACCTCTTCGAAGTTTTTATCGAAGATGACCGCCCAGAGTTCGCCCTTCAGGCCATGGGCTTCTTTGAACTTGCCGACTTTCTTCCAAGACACGGGGCTCTCCAAAAACAAAAAGGGGATCGAATGATCCCCTTCATAAAACGCGTTTTAAAAATTCGCGAATCTTTATTCGTGCGTTTATTCAACAATCTCGAGCACGCTGCGTTTTTGCAGCTTGGTCGAGGCCGCGCTGAGGATGGTGCGCATCGAGCGCGCGGTCCGTCCCTGCTTACCGATGACCTTACCCAGATCGTTTTTTGCGACTTTCAACTCGACGACGGTCGTTTGTTCGCCCTCGACTTCAGTCACTTCCACTTCGTCGGGCTGATCCACAAGGGATTTCGCCATGAACTCGACGAGGTCTTTCAAACTCGAATCACTCATTGTCTTCTCCAGATGATCTTCGCCGGATCGTTTTCACGACCGAACAAACTCCGAGTTTCGCCCAAAAACTTAGAAGCGAACTCGTCGGTGCGAAAATCTTCGCGGCCGAGTTCGCTTCAATTGATTTTCCGGGACAACCGGAGGTGAGGAATCGGTGGATTACTTCGCCGCTTCGGCGATTTTCATCACCGTGCGAACGCGGTCCGAGGGTTGTGCACCCTTCTTGATCCACTCTTGAGCCTTGGCCAGGTCCATATCGACCTTCTTGTCTTGGCCACGGGGAACGGGGTTGTAGTAACCCAGAATCTCAATGAATTTACCAGTCACATAACGACGAGAATCCGCAACGGTAATGCGGTACTTAGGTTCATGCTTCGATCCAACGCGTGCCAGGCGAATCACAACGGCCATGGTCACTCCTTTCAAAAACGAGAGAACGTGATAACTGCATTTACGGGGCTTGGCAATACATTAAAATGGGAGGCCTTTTCCACGGCCCATGCCCATTTTCATGAGTCCCGACATCATCTTCTTGGCCTCGTCAAACTGGCGTACCAAGCGGTTCACATCCTGAACTTGAGTTCCGGAACCTTTCGCGATCCGCTCACGGCGCGACGCATTCAAAACCCGGGGATCCCGCCGCTCTTGGGGGGTCATGGAGCGAATGACGGCTTCGATCTTTTTGATCTCATCGTCCGGCGGTGCCATGCCCTTCATCTGCTTCGTCAGCTGACCCGCGCCGGGTAAGAATTTCAGCAGGGACTCGAATCCACCGAGCTTTTTGAGCGTTTGGATCTGGCTCAAGAAGTCCTCCAGGGTGAATTCGTTCTTCATCATCTTCTTGGCGGAGTCGCGGGCTTCCTTCTCGGAAACGACGTCCGCGGCCTTCTCCACGAGGCTCAGGACATCCCCCATGTCGAGGATCCGCTTCGCCAAACGATCAGGATGGAACACCTCAAGCGCGGCGACTTTTTCACCGACTCCCAGGAACTTGATCGGAACGCCCGTCACTTCGCGAATCGAAAGCGCCGCGCCCCCGCGCGCGTCCCCGTCCACCTTCGTGAGCACGAGGCCGGTGAGCCCCAGCTTCTGGTTGAAACCTTCGGCGACGTTTACGGCCTGCTGACCGAGCATCGCGTCCGCGACGAGCAGGATCTCTTGCGGTTGCCCCAGGCCTTTCAGGCGGACGAGTTCGTCCATCAGGGCTTCATCGATCTGCAAACGGCCCGCGGTATCGAGGATCAAAACGTCGACGAGGTTATCCTCCGCCCACCTGCGCGCGGCGGTCAGGATCTCTTCGGGTTTTTGCTCGGGCTTCGAGGGATAAACCGGAATGTTATTCTGTTTTCCCAGCGTCTGGAGCTGTTCGATCGCGGCGGGACGGTAGATATCCGCCGGGACCAGCCCCGGTTTTTTACCGAGCTTCTGCCGGATGTAGAGCGCGAGCTTCGCGCTGGTCGTGGTTTTCCCGGCCCCCTGCAGACCCACCATCATGAGGATCGAGGGCTTCTCGCGGCAGTTGATGTCGACCGCGTCCCCGCCCAACGTGGCGACGAGCTCGTCGTGGAAGATTTTGACGAACTGCTGGCCCGGGTTCACGTTCCCCAGAACCTCGTGGCCGAGGGCTTTTTGTTTCACCCGCTCCAGGAGAGATTTGACGACCTTGAAATTGACGTCGGCTTCCAGAAGCGAAAGACGAATTTCCTTCAGCGCGTCTTCGATGTTGGTTTCCGAGATCTTGTGCTGACCCCGGATCTTCTTCACGCTGGAAAGAATCTTTTCTTGGAGCTGATCGAACATCGCTGTCCCCTTTTTATCTCGCCCGCGAGATCGACGTCGCGAACTCGATCTCGGGATTTTCTTTTTTCGCCCAGTTGAGGTCCCACTCCTGCTCCAGCAGGATCACGGGCTGGTCGATCATATCGCGGTAAATCGTGAAGTTCCCTTTGAGCTGGTCGACGGGCTTTCCGTCCAAACGCGGCCAGCGCGCCACCGTGAGCGCCAGACGGTGCAGCTTGCAATCGAGGTTGTATTCGTCCTGCATCCGGCGCACGAGCACCTCGAACTGCAGCTCCCCGATGGCGCCGATGACGGGATCTTGCGCGCCGATGAACGGATCGATGAAGAGCTGGATCGCGCCCTCCTCGGACAGGTGCGAGAGCGCCTCTTGCATTTTTTTGCGCTTCATCGCGTCCGGCACCGTCATGCGGGCGAACAGCTCGGGCGCGAATTTCGGGATATCCTCGAACTGGACCTTCGTTTCCGAGCCGACGGAATCGCCGATCGCGAAATTGCCCGTGTCGTTCACGCCGACGATGTCGCCGGCGAAGGCCTCATCGACCGTCTCCCGATCGGCCGCCACGAACTGGTTCGAATACGCGAGCCGCACTTCCTTATCCAGGCGCGAGTGCTTGATCTTCATGCCGCGCTCGAAACGCCCCGAGCAGATGCGCAAAAACGCGACGCGATCGCGATGGCGGCGATCCATATTCGCCTGGATCTTGAAAACGAAACCCGTGAAATTCGCATCGAGCACCGAGACATCCGTCCCGTCTTTCGTGCGCCGGGGTTGCGGCCCCGGAGCGTACTGACAGAAGAAATCCAGGAAGGTGTTCACGCCGAAGTTCTGCTTCGCCGAACCCCACGTGAGAGGCGAAATCTCGCCGCGCAGAAAGGCCTCGTGATCGAACGGCGGCAAGACGCCCTCGATCAGGTCGAGCTCTTCCAGCGTCTGCGCGTAGACCTCGGGATGGACCTTGTCGCGCCAGACGGGATCGCGGAAGTCGTTTACCTTGATGATCTCGACCTCGTCCCCTTCGCGGCGCTGATCGTAAAGCATCACTTCTTTGCGGATGCGGTGATAGATGCCCGCGAAGCGCTGCCCGATGCCGATCGGCCAGGTCAACGGGTAGCAGGTCATCTTCAACGTGGTTTCGACCTCGTCCAGAAGTTCCAAAGGGGATTTCCCCTCGCGGTCGAGCTTGTTGATGAACGTGAAGATCGGGACATTCCGCAGGCGGCAGACGTCGTAAAGTTTTTTGGTCCGCTCCTCGACGCCCTTGGCGACGTCGATCAGCATGCACGCCGAGTCCACGGCCATCAAAACGCGGTAGGTATCCTCCGAGAAGTCTTTGTGACCGGGGGTATCCAGCAGATTCACGCGCAACTTGGAATAGTCGAACGTCATCACCGAGGACGTGATCGAAATCCCCTTTTCGCGCTCCATTTCCATCCAGTCCGAAGTTACCGCCTTGGTCCCGCGCTTGCCTTTGACCTCGCCGGCCTCGTGAATGACGCCGCCGTGGTACAGGAGCTTTTCGGTCAACGTGGTCTTTCCCGCATCGGGGTGGGAGATGATCGCAAAGGTGCGTCGGCGCAGGATTTCTTCGGCTACAGGGGGTGCAACGTTCATGATCGGCGCAGAATGCAGGACCGGGCCTGAAAAGGCAACCTGTTGCCCGGTGTCATGTGGACAAGAAAGGCCCGCGGCGCTATGAGAAGGCTCAACCTTTTGGGCTTGAACCCCAAGCGAGGCTAAATGCAAGACGCCAAGAGCGACACCCGGACGATCTGGTCGATTTCGACCTTCTATTTTTTCACTCCCCTTGAAAACCTGCCCGATTGGGAAGCGCGCCTCGAAGCCGAAGCGGAACGACTTGGCGTCAAAGGTCTTTTCATTCTGGGCGCGGAAGGCCTGAATTCGACGTTCGGCGCGCCCTCGGCTGAGGCCTGCGCGGCTTTCAAAAACTGGGTGCGTGAAAGCTTCAATCAGCCGAACCTCTTCTTCAAAGATTCAGAAAGTCCCGTGCAGCCTTTCCCGCAAATCAAAATCAAAGTGCGTCCCGAAATCGTGACCGCCGGCCTGCCGGGCGTTCTTCCGCCGACGGGCAAGAATCGCCACCTCACGCCCGCGGAATGGGATCAGGTTTTGGAAAACGAAGACGTCGCCGTCATCGACACGAGGAACGACTACGAATACCGCATCGGTACCTTTAAGGGCGCCATCGACCCGCAAATCCCCCAGTTCACCGACTTCCCGAAATTTTTCGAAGCGCAGAACTACGCACCCGACAAAAAGATCCTGATCTTCTGCACGGGCGGCATCCGCTGCGAAAAAGGCATCCTGGAGCTGGAACGCCAAGGCTACGCCAACGTCTATCAGCTCGAAGGCGGCATCTTGAATTATTTAAAAGAGCGCCCGCACCGCAACTTCAAAGGCGAATGTTTCGTCTTCGACAACCGCGTGGCGCTGACGCAAGATCTGAAAGAGTCGAGCGTCTACCAACTCTGCCCCCACTGCGGAGAGCCCGGCGAGCTGAAGATCCACTGCGTTCGCTGCGATACCGAAGCCCAGCTTTGTCCGAAGTGTCTTGAGAAACAGACGCCCGCGCACGCGACGTGTTCAAAGAACTGCGCGCACCACCATCGACTGAGCCCCCTCAAAAAGGGCCGCCGTCAGGTGCGTGACTGGGCGACGTTCAAAACCGTGAAAACTTAGAAGACCCAAGCCAGGCCGATGCATTGGCCCATCGTGGTCCGCGCGTACGACACGGTATTGAGCGTCGTCGCGTCGATCTCTTCGCCGAGAGTCGGCGAGTAATAGAACAGTTTCGCCGAAACGGCCGCGTTGTCGGCGAACCAGTAGTTCACGCCAATGTCGAAACGCAGACTGGTCCCGCGCAGCTCGACGGAATTCGTTCCGTCGCTGTACTTCACCGTCGATTTCAGATTGTAAGTCAGGCTCGAGGTGAAGAGTTTCCCCCGCCCGAAAAATCCACCGAACTTGATTCCCATATCCGTCCCGTTCCACGTGGTCGCGGTCCCGGGATTAAAGCTTGAGGTATAGCCACCGAAGGCGAAAGAAACGTACAAATCGCGTTTCCCGATCGGGATCCCCACCGCCAGGTCGTAGGCCATCAGCGAATTCGTGGTCGTCGTCGCCGTCTTCACGCTGTCGTTCGCGTAAGCGACGTTCAAGTCAAGAATGCCCGCCCGCGCGAACTGCGCCCCCAAGGAAACCAAAATGACGAGAAAAATTTGCGCCATACCCCATTTTGACGATGGAGCCGCGGCGCTGAAAAGTCCTATTCCGTGTTTTAGTCGTCGAGGCCGGACGCTTCGGTTTCATTCGAAGGCGCGCGCTGGACGTAAGGCAGGACCGGAGTCGGACCTTCCGCCGGGCCGCCCAGGGAGTCTTTGAGTCCCGCAAGCTCGCTCAGCGCGTCCGGCTTGATGAGCGGATCGTTGAAGAAGCGAAGATCCGCCTGAATGCGATTACGGCGCGGTTCATCCAGTGCGGTGAGCGGCTGACCAAAGTACAGATAGGCCAGATCCTCTTCGGGCGTCGACGCTTGCAGCGTGCTCGCCATGCGGAACCAACCCCCTTTCGTCATCAGCATCGGATTGACCGCGACCTGGCTCGTGTAAGCGCCGCGCTGGTGTTCGAAGATCAAGCCTCGAGCCATCACGGTTAACAACGTCTGGCCTTGGCTCACGCGGTAAGGGATGTGCTGCAGATTCATTTGTCCCGTCACGGGCGTCGTCAGCAACATGGTTTTGATGTCCCCACGTCCCTCGAACCGCAGACTCAACCGATGAATCGGCCAGTAGCCCCGCAGATAGTGCCCCGGCGACCAATCGCTCACGCTCACTTGAGTTCCCAGCGCCTGACGACGCACTTTCAACTTCTGGCGGAAGCCCGCGGCTTCAAGATTCACGTCCGGCCAAGTGCCGTTGATTTCAAAATTCAGATCCAGATCGGCACGCAAGGCTTCGGGAAACAGCCCTTGGCGAAGCACCACCTGCACGGGCCCGTCCGTCTTGAAAACCCCGTCATCCCACGCGAACCCCGCAAGCCCCAACGAAAGGTCTTTGCTGTCGACGTAGACCCGTTCGAGCGCGAAACGTTTTCCCTGCATCGAGAGCCCCGACAAAAAGAAACGTTTCAGATCAATCAAACGCCCCGCCAAATCGAGCTTGACGTTATTCAAGTCGACCTCGTCGACGCGAAGGCGCGGCACCGTGATGCGCTCCCGGGCTCGACGCGGCCGTTTTTCGGGAACGACCTCGTCCGCCGTGATCGTCGCTTCTTCCGTAATTCCGCTTTCATCCCGCTGAAACACCAGGTTGGCCCGCGCGATAGAGATCTTGCGGATATGATAGTCGTCATCCGACATCGCGCGGAAGCTCGCCTCGACATCGATGAAAAGATCTTCGAGCTCGATTTTTTCGCCGCTCTCTTCCCAGTCGATGCGTTTGATCATGAAGCCGTTTGTGAGGTTTCCGGAGATCCCTTTCATCCGGACTCCCTTGGCGTAATAACCCTGCTGCAAACGTTCGAGCGGCCATGCGGTATGGAACAAGCGGTAATAAAATCCGCCCCCCAAAAGCAGAGCCAGTCCCGCCAATATCCCGAATCCGCGCGCGAGCTGCATACCAAGGGCGACCTCGGGCACGGGCTTCAACGAGACCACTTTCGTTTTACCGAAATAGTCGTGCATCGCGCGACGGTCTTCCGTAAAAAGCGCCGGCAGATAACCCAGCCCCAACGTCAAACCGCAGAGGCTACGGCCAAGAATATCCCGCAAGAAAAGTCGCCCGACAGAGAGCGCCTCGCCGGGTTCGGTCGAGACGATCCGCAGACCCATCAAGTGTTTACCCAAAGTCCGTTGATACTTCTGATGTCCGTAGATGAAATACGAGATCAAGATCAGCAGATTGGCCGTGGTTTTGAAGCCCGAATCGCCCAAAACCGCATCCAGGATCCGCGTGAAGATTCCCAAGATCAAAATATCGATGGTCCAAGCGATCACACGCTGTTCAAACGACGCCGCCGAGAACTCGGAATAGTCTTTCGCGCGTTCCGCATCGCTCATAAAGCCTTGATAAGCATTCCCCGAAGGGTTCATGGGCAAGCCCGGAGGACGTTTATCCTGCATAAGAGTCCTTCCGGATCGCGAGCCAAAGTCCCATTTTCTCGAGGAACTGCGCGAGCCCTTCGTTCCGGAGGGCCGAGTTTTGAATCGACTCGATGAAGTCCGGCTCCTGCAGAACCGACTCGGAGAGTTTGCGTAAACGCTCTTCAAGTTCGGGGAAACCCCGCTCTTCCATGCCCCACAGCACGTGCACCAGTAAAATCCATTCCGCGCGCCGCTCGTCCGTTTCCACGAACTTCGCCATGGATTTACGAAGCATCCCCGGGTCGATCTTCAGTCCATCGCCCTTCAGCCAATCAAGGGGAACCTTATCCACGAACTCTTTGTGCTGCAGATTGCGCTCGAGGATTTCGGGCCACTCGTGTTTCAGGAACTCGGCCATCCCTTGATCCTTCGGATTCTCTTTCATGAGCATCGCGCCCGACACCAGAAGACCCGTCGCCGCTTGCGGGCTTGAGGGATTCATCCTCATCCAGTCCTTATAGGTCTGGAACAAACGAAGCGGCTTGAGCGTACGCTGCGCTTTGATCTGGATGATCGCCTCGTAGGGATAGATGATCCCCGGCGCCAACGGATAAAACTTTTGGTAAGCGGCCGCGCACAGAAAGCCCACGAAGAGGCCCACCAGATGCGCCGAATGCGCGACGTTCGAACCGTCGATCGAGGCGACGCCGAGCACTTCCTCCGCGACGATCCACGCCGCGAAATACAGAAGGACCGGGATCATCACCACGCGATTGGAAACGAAGAAAAATGAAACCCAAAGTCGCATGCGTTGTTTGAAGAAGAGCGCCACGAACGCTCCCGCGATCCCGAAGACATTGGCCGAGGCGCCCAGGATGTACAACCCCTGCGACGGGAAAAGCGCGTGGCTCATGATCCCCGCGGTGCCGCTCAAAAGATAAACTCCGACGAAGGTGCCGAGCCCCAAACGCTGCTCGACCGGCAGCGCGAGCAACAGCAAAAACACCATGTTCCCGATCAAATGCATCCAATCCGCGTGCAGAAACTGCGCGCGCATCAGCGCGATCGGATCGAAATTCTTGCTCGAAAAAAGCTTATGTTTCTTGAGCAGATCGCGGGTCGCATTCTCCGATGCGATCAGCGAGGCTTTCAGCTTTTCGAAAGCGGGACCGGGCTCGTTCATGCGCAAGATATCGCGTTCTTTCGTCCACGGTTTCACGAGGGTTTCGAGCTGATCGAGTTGCGTTCCGGTCAGCGGCTTCTCGCGCGGTCCCGTCGTGCGGTTCTCGAGGAGACGCCGCACGTAACCGGCGTCACTGAGTTGCTCGGGCTGAATCTCTTTATTGAAAATCTGGCAGCCGTACTTGTCGACGTACTTCGGGCACTCGCCGACGAGGTAAGCCTTCAGCTCCACCTGGTAAGCCCGACGCTCGGGAAGCTCCATGTAGGCTTCGAGGAAGTTCGTCGACACGCGCATGTTCATGACGGAATAGAAGAAGACCAACACGACGATGGTCAGTGTGGCCAAGGGAAAATCCCTGGTTTTGGCTTCTACCCCAAGAGGAACGACGAACATGCCTAGCTTTTCGGCCAATGCTCGACTTCAGTTGAGGCTTCACCCGACTTACATCAAGAGATTTGTGTCTCGTTTCGAGACGAGCCGCCGAGTTTCGCGAACTCCACCGCGAAGCTTTCGAAATCTCCGGCGATCCGGGCGCGCGCTTCGGTCTTCGGCCATAACGGAATTCGTTTTCCCAACCAATTCGCAAGCGTCGCTTGGCGAAAGTAGGCTTCATGGTCCCACTCAATCTCGCCGAATTCGATCAACTCATCGACGATTCCGGGTAACCCCGCCATCAAGGCCAAGCGCGCCGCCACCTCGTATTCGGCGATATTGCCGCGCTCGAGTTGGCCCGCCCCGTACATCGGAATCAGAAATCCGCCCACCCGGCAGAACGCCGAAATGAAATGGCCGATCATACGCATCTTGAGTTCCCGCGCGGGCCGCGGGGCCGCGCCCAAAGCCTCAAGCATCTCGCCCAAACGCGCGCGGTGGTGCAGCTCTTCCGCCCGAATGCGCAGGATCTCTTGCCGCCAGGGTTCACGCACCGAGGCCGCGTGGCCACCGTAGGCGAGCGCCGCCGCCATCTCGCCCGCGTGCGCGTCCTGCAACAGCCGGATCAAACGCGTGCGCGCTTCGAGGGGCTTCAGATGCGGAGTCGGGAGTCGCTGTTCAGCCATGGCACTTCTCCTGCAAACCAAGATCTACCGAAAGAGCGCGAGGTACTCGCCGTAGCCTTCCGCTTCCAATCGGTCTTTCGGGATGAACTTCAGCGCCGCCGAATTGATGCAATAACGCAAGCCCTCGGGTCCCGGACCATCCGGAAAGACGTGCCCCAAATGCGAGTCCCCCGCGCGGCTACGCACCTCGGTACGCATCGCGCGCAGCTTGAAGTCGTTTTTCTCGTTGAGCTGAGTGCCCGCGAGCGGTTTCGTGAAGCTGGGCCAGCCGCAACCCGAATCGTATTTTTCTTTCGAGCTGAAAAGCGGTTCGCCCGTCACGATGTCGACGTAGAGCCCCTCTTCTTTGTGGTTCCAAAACTCATTGCGAAAGGGCGGCTCCGTCTCTTCATGTTGGGTGACGGAGTATTGGAGCGGTGAAAGCTTCTGCTTCAGTTCCGCGTCCGTGGGCTTGACCCATTGAGCCTTTTTGTCGGCTTGATCTATTTTATTCGCGTGATCTTTTTCATTAGCGTGACCGCTGTCTTTACTCATGCCCGGACTTTCCATGATTTTGACGCCCTTGTCGACTCTGACAACAGGTGTATGGGGCGCGGCATTCCCGTCCCCGCCATTTCGAGCTGACCCGGCCCCGCGCTTGCTTTCCTTTCAACTCAGGCTGGGTTTGGGAAGGGACTATCGGGCATGAAAAAATGGGGAATCCGCGGCGGCATGATCGTCGTCGCCGCCTTTTTTGCGACATCTTCACCACACGAGGCGGACGCCTTCAGTACCGCATCCTCCGCACAACGAAAAACACGCCGCATGGACGTCGAATTTCGCCCGCAAAACGAAATGCCCACGCGACCCGTAGCCGCGCCCGCGAAACCCGTTCTGCCGGCACGAGTGCGCGAATCGAAATTCCCGACTTACCTCAAAGCCTTCAACGACACGCATACGCCGGGGCAACTTTACCACCGCTTGAGTTCCGTCACTTCCCCGGAATGGAAAACTTGGTACGCCTCGACGCACCGGCAGGTTCCGCTTCACCGCACGAGCGTCGAGTTTTTAGAACGCGACAGCTTTCTGGTGCGCACGCCGGGAACGATGTCACTCTTGAACACGACCCGGATGGAGGAAGGCGTTTTAATGATCAGCCGACGTCCGTTTCCATTCACGCTGCAAGAAAGCCTCGACACGATCGCCGGCCGCCTGGGCCGCGTCGACGTCCGCAACCGCTACGAAAGCCGACTGCCGATCTTTCGCATTTTCGAAATCCTCTACCGCTCAACCGTGAGCTGGGCCGGACAGGTCGGCGTCAGTTGGTCCGGAGCGGCCGGCCTTAACGGCGCCGAGGGTTCGGGCTCGAGCGAGTCCAGCGTGCGCATCGCGCCCCTCCTTGCCCTCATCGATATCGAGCGCTCGCGCGCGCGCTGTTTGGATATTCTGGAGGACGTCCCCGGACGGGGCCCCGCCAGCCTGATCACCACGGACTGTCGCCGCGCGATCGCGGAACAGCGCGGGCGGACGGAACCGGATACGGTTTCTCGCCCCTCGCGCCGCCTGATCGTCGAAACCGCGACGGGCCCGTCACCGATCACCGAATCCGGCGCGAGGGCGCCGGCGTCGATGGCGACATCCACGACCTCGCGCGCGCCCGCCTCCGCGCTCAGCGCACCGAGCGTCGTCGCCGAAGGCGTGGGCCGCGACTAACGAAAACCTCAATCGGCGTAGATTTTGACGATCCCTTGAAACGGATCTTCGAGTTCGGGTACGTCGCGAAACACGCCGACGGTCAAAGGCCGCGACGGATTCAACCAACAACGGGTCTCGAGATTCACTTCACGCAAACTCACCGTGGGCTCCGAGCCCGCGAAGGTGTGTCCGTGAATGAGCGTCGGGCCGCGGTAGTCGACCGGCATGCGGCGCGACCACAGAAATTGATCGGGATCCATACTTTCCAGCGCTTTAGATTTCAACGAACGCTCCACGCCGGCATGCACGAAGAGCAGATTGCCCTTTTCGGAGAGATGATAACGTTTGCGCAGAATACGTTCGAAAAAGCGGATGTGCTCGCGCGGGACTTCATTTTTTTCCATCCACTCGGCCATCAGAGTCGCTTCCGGCACGGGAACTTCAGCGAGTTTACCGGATTTGATTTTGAGCTGATTCTCGAGATACCACTCCAAGCACATCCACTCGTGGTTTCCCGGCAAGATCACGTAGTCGGGTCGACGCGCTTCGAGTTCAATCAACTGATTAACCAGACTCCAGGACGGCAGCCGGTCGATGTAGTCACCAAGGAACACCACGTGACCCGAAGCCTTCGCCAGGATGCGGACGCACTTCTCGAACAGATCGACACGACCGTGCAGATCCGGAATGGCGAAATACAAGGAATCGGGCGCACCCAACTCCTCGACCGCCTGCTCGAAATCCGTGAATTCTTTGAGATTCCCCACCCATTTTTAAGATTGCCTCAATCCCGGCGACTTCGCCACGTGGACCCCGAGAAAGTCCAGCCCCCGTGCTTCGAAAAGAGAAACATCGTCCTCAAAACGAAGCACGCCAGACGATTGTCGAAGTTCCGGTGCGGGAATCCCCCGCCACCCCTTTCCTCGCGCCCGGAAACGCGCGGGATCCTTCGGTAATCGCTTTCATTGTCGAGGTCCTAGACTGTGACTTGCGACTTCGACCAAAAATCCGTGAAAACCCGTTCCCGCTTTCACCGCCCGTTCACGCCTGACCGGCCGCGAGGGGCTCTGTTCGAGAACGCAGAAAACGAACGCATGAGCACGACCGTTGCTTTAAAGATTCTCGCAATCACTTGGGGGGTCCAAGTCTTTGCGGGGGTAAAATGAACGCAAAGACTTTCACCATGATTTCACTACTCGCTCTCGCTCTGCTTTCGACCGCTTGCGCGCCGAAAGAATTCAGCGCGGCGAGTGAAGGCGAACTCGGACTCAAAAATCTGGGCTCGGAAACCACCGGTGGTGATGGCGAGGGGGAACTCCCCGCGACCGGGACCAACACTCCGGATCCGACGGATCCCACCGACCCCTCAACACCCGTGACCCCCGTGATCTATCCGCAGATCACCATGAAGATCCCGACCTGCACCTCGCATCAAAACTGTCAGGTCCGCGTCGTCCTGAGCCGCGTCGATGGAAAAACTGTCAGTTACCGTTGGAAGACGAACGACACCAAGTACACGCAAGATCCGGGTCGTTACGCGCAGCCGGGCGTTCATTACGTCGCCACCGGCGGCACCGTGACCTTCAATGCCGGTTCGACCCTGCAGTACAAATACATCCAAACCCTTTCGGGTTTCACGCAGATCGACATTCCGTTTCTTTACGGAGAGTGCACGTACGACAATCGTCCCGTTGACTGCTCCGTCTACAAATTCAAACTGGAACGCATTTAGTTCGTCAAATCGAGAATCGAGATATGGGGGGTCCGCCCGAGTTTTTCCCTTTTCTTGGGCGGACCCGATTTTCCCTCAGGCTTACTGCAGCTCAGGGATCCGAGTTGCATCTTCTTTCATGATCCGCGCCGCCACGTAAAACGTCCCGGAGGCATCGTCGAATCCACCCGCGGCATTGCGCCGCACACCGTGGATCGTGTACTCAAAATTCAAAACCAATCCGAGCCCCACCTTCATGAGCTCCGTGAAGACCTTGCGTCCGTTCGAGTTGAAAACGAAACTGCACGCCTGCTCTTGGCCGATCACCCCGCCCGGATGATTGCAAGAGTTCGAAGCGAGTAGCCCCGCGATCGACTCATCCTTCAAGATCATCTGGCTCGACGTGAAGGCCACTCCCGCAAAACGCGCATCCGGCACGCGGGATTTGATCTCGGCGATGACGCTTTCGATTTCTTTCCCGTACTTTAGACACATCGTTGTCATGACAAGGCCCCGTTTGTAGCCGCTGTTGTTCACGTAGTTCTTGTACGCGAAAATCGGCTGCCCCGCCTCGTCCCGGCAGACGCCCATGTGGTTCGGCGCATAGTAGAAGAGTTTCGGGTCGACGCTATCGCCGTAGACCGTGATCACCCCGCTGGCCGCCATACTTTCATTCAGAATGGGCGCCGCCGTGGCGAACGAACCCCAAGTCAAAAAAACCGTGAATCCCGCGATCAACTTCTTCATTTCAGTTCTCCCTTTTCAAAGTGTTATGTTCCGAAACTTCGCACGTCTTTTCACAGCGCAGGTCGAGATGCCGATCGAACTCGCGCACCCACGCTTCAAATCCCGGCGCGCGCGCTTTTCCCACCAAGCGGAAATAGAGCTCCGCGCGGGTCACGCCTTTTAATCCAAGCCCGTCCCGATGCTCCTCGGCGGTCCAACCTTGATGGGACGGTTTCACGCCCGCGGCGGCCCCCCCGCCCTCGCCACCGCCCGCACAGGCGGCGAGATTGAATCCGCAAGCCAGAACGAGAAGCCTACTCCACCGATTCATGGCTTCCCCGCCAGATCCAAGTCGGTGCGGTTCTTTCTTGAACGAGGCTTTCCTCAACGCGGACGTAATCTTTCAAGACGGCGCGCGAGTTGACCTCGAGCTCGACATTTAAGACGTCACGGAGCGTGCGCACCCAGGTCAGTCCGGGATCCGCGTAGCAATTGTCGAGGAGCCCTTTCAACCAGGCGTCGCGATCGCCGTCGCGCAGCCCTTCCGGTCGCCGCTCAAGTTCGCCGACCGCGCGCGCCAGATTCTCAATAAGGGTCCGGGCCGTGCGCCCCGGCAGCGTCATGCGTTCACACACCTGCGCATTCAAGGGAATGCGCTCTTTCACGACGGCTTTGGTGACGTTCACGGTCACTTCGCCGGTCAAAGCGAAGGCCGCATCGGGAGCGATCTTCGCGGACCGCAACTGCTGGTACTGCGCCTTGGTCAATACGACAGTACCCTGCCCGTAAGCGCCTTCGATCCCCTGTTTAAGATCGAGCTTCGCGCGCAAATCCAAAGGCCGGATCAGCATCTCGACGTGCGAAGACGCGGCGTCCATTTTGGCGCGCGCGATCTTGAAGCCCGGATAGGCTTTCTTCAGCCCGTCGAGCTCCACTTGATAGTCGGGAATCGAGTAGTTCCACTCGTATTGCAAAAGGGCCCAGTTTTCCGCCGAGATTTTCGTTTCCAACAACTGGGTCGTCAGCACGGACGTCGGCATGACGTTCACGATCTGCGCGTTTTCGTCGATCCAGGTCGTGGGCGCGGCGTGAACGTTCGCCGCAAAAAATAAAGTGAGTAAAGTCAGGAATTTCATGGGCATTCTCCTTAGTCGGCTTTCAGCACGAGTTCGTTGTAGTAGGGACCGACATCTTTGACGGACAAGTCGACGCAGAATTCACGTTCGACAAGATCACGCAAAACGATGCGGCCTTCGAATTTATGGAGCTCTTCTTTTTTCACGCTATTCAACGCGAACTGCAGCGGGGTCGAGTCGAAAATCACGTTCGTCGCCGAGCGGTTGTAGTTAAGCTTCGGCTCGAACAGTTTCGCGATCATTTGATCGGTCAGTTTATAAACGTAGTCCTGCTTCTGGGCGTCGCCACCGTTGATCGTCACGAAAACGTACTGGGTGTTGTAGAGCTTTTCGACCTCGCGGGTGATCGTCGTGCGCCACCAAAGGGCGCCCGCCGAAGCGCTCGCGCGGAAGTACTCGTAAAGCTGCTGCCACTCGATCACGATGTGGGCGTCCATATTGGGGCCCAGACCTTCCACTTTGTAGCAGTAGTTGAGCTGCGGTCCGGTGCCCGATTTCGCTTTCGCGCGGAAGATCTGCGCGCCGATCTCGGTGAGCTCGACCGACATCCCCATTTCGTCCTCGGCACGTCCTCCGTGCGGCGGCAGAACGAGATTGCGGTACATATTGAGCTGACCCGAAACCACCGTCGACGCCTTCACCGGAATCACGGCCAGGCCCGCGTTGGGATTTTGCTGCAAGAATTCCGCGGTCGCTTTGCGCATCGGCGCGTTCATGTCCAAACGGAAAACCGCGTTCAGCAGGCCGCCCCCGTCATCCGGAGACGCATTGTCCAGCCCGTAGTAAGCGAGCGAAAACAGCGGACGACCGGCGCGGTCCTGCGCGAGCGTAGAGGAATTCGGAAAATAGTAGAACTTCTGCGGGTCCTGAGAATCCGGATAAAGGGTCAAGACCTCACTGATCCTTGTCGCCGCATTTTCGGAGAGAAGGGGCAAAGCCTGAGCGGTGAAAGCGCATGTCAAAACCGCGGTCATCGAGACCGAACGAAGAAACAACGAGAGCATGGAACCTCCTATGTGCCCGGCCGCCGTAGCGAAAACCCGGCCGGGTTCCGGACGCTGATCTCGCAACGGGTCGGTCCGGCGTGTCCGGCTGCCGGACGGTGTTCCGGATTGAGACAACGCACGCGAAAGCCGCGCTTTCACGAAGGTTCCTCACCTCCACCCCCACTCTTTTGATAATCTAAACATGTTGGATCAAAGGGGGTTTGGCTTGGGATCTGTGCGTCCGTTCTGTCTTCTTGTCGCCGCAATGCTCGCGGCCCCCGTTGTCTTTTCCGAAGCCGCCGAAGAACCCACGCAGATGGAGTTACCCCTGGAAGGGGGTTCAACACGTTTGGATACAAGCCCCTTCGATGTGATTCGAAGAAGCAATGAGGACGCGCAACGCGCTTTGCGTGAACAGCTCGATCGCGTGAACGCCGACGCCCGACGCGCCAACGAAGGCGCCGTCGAAGCC